>NZ_WBKP01000035.1 GCF_009602465.1 Cumulibacter manganitolerans
CATGTTCGCGCTGTTCGGTGACAGGATCCGCATCGACGACCGGCTCGCGATAGCCGCCGGCGGCATGGCGTTCTTCATCTACTTCATCGGCTGCGCCGAGCTGGAGACGATCTGGGGCACCTCGCTGCCCGGCGAGGTCGGCCGCGACCTGACCGGCATCCTCGAGGCGACTCGCGACGGCGACCTCGCGGGCCTGCTGATCGGCGGCGTCGACCCGTACGACCTGCCCGACCCCGCGCTGATGATCGAGGCGATGAAGGCCTCGAAGTTCGTCGTCAGCCTGGAGATCCTGCCGACCGCGGCGACCGAGTGGGCGGACGTCGTCCTGCCGGTTGCGCCGGTGGTCGAGAAGACCGGCACGTTCATCAGCTGGGAGGGGCGTCGCCGCCCGTTCGACATGACGCTGCACGCCACGGGCGCGCTGCCGGACTCGCGGGTGCTGCACCAGCTCGCCGACGAGCTCGACATCGACCTGGGCCTGGTCAGCGCCGAGCGGGCGATCGCCGAGATCGACCGCCTCGGCGGCACGACGCTGCGGCCGAGCAGCGGCCTCGGGCAGGTGCCCGTCCCGCCGCCGCTGCCGCCGGCAGGTCGGGCGCTGCTCGCGTCCTGGCATCAGCTGATCGACGAGGGCACGTTGCTCGAGGGCGAGGGCTACCTCAAGGGCACCGCCCGGCCGGCCGTGGCCCGGCTGTCGGCGGCGACCGCGCAGGAGATCGGCGCGGCGCAGGGCGAGATCGTGACCGTCAGCACCGCCGCCGGGTCGGTGAGCCTCCCGCTGGAGGTCACCGCGATGCCCGATCGTGTCGTGTGGATCCCGATGAACGCACCCAACAGCAAGCTGCGCCGCGACCTGCACGCCACCGTGGGCCAGGTCGTCGGTATCGCCGCCGGAGGTAGCAACTGATGAACGTGCTCGCTGCCAAGCTCCCGGCGGACGTGCCGACCCTCGCCGACTTCGGGCACGACCCGCTGTGGATCACGCTGATCAAGACCGTCGGCGCGTTCGCGCTGCTGGTCGTCATCGTGATCTTCACGATCGTGTGGGAGCGCAAGCTCATCGGCTACATGCAGAACCGTCCGGGCCCCAACCGCAACAGCCCGTGGGCGCTGCTGCAGTCGCTGTTCGACGGCGTGAAGCTGGCCTTCAAGGAAGAGGTCATCCCCAAGATGGCCGACAAGCCGGTCTACTGGATCGCTCCGGTGATCGTCGCCTTCCCGGCGTTCATGGCGTTCTCGGTCATCCCGGTCGGGCCCGTCGTGAGCATGTTCGGCCGCCACACGCCGCTGCAGCTCACCGACACCCCTGTCGGCGTGCTGGTGATCCTGGCCTGCGCCTCGGTCGGCGCGTACGGCGTGATCCTCGCGGGCTGGTCGTCCGGGTCGTCGTACCCGCTGATCGGCGGCCTGCGCTCGACGGCGCAGATCATCTCGTATGAGATCGCGATGGGCCTGGCCATCGTCGGCGTCTTCATGTGGGCCGGCACCATGTCGACCTCGGAGATCGTCGCCTCGCAGGGCATCCGCGGCTGGTTCTTCTGGATGCTGCCGGTCAGCTGCATCCTGTACATCATCGCGATGGTCGGTGAGACCAACCGTGCCCCGTTCGACCTCGCCGAGGCGGAGTCGGAGCTGGTCGGCGGCTTCCACACCGAGTACTCGTCGATGAAGTTCGCGATGTTCTTCCTGGCCGAGTACATCAACATGGCCAACGTGTCCGCGCTCGCCGCGACGATGTTCTTCGGCGGCTGGCGGGCACCGTTCTGGATCGACCACATCTGGGCCGGCGCCAACCACGGCTGGTGGCCGGTGCTGTGGTTCCTGCTGAAGGTGTTCCTGGGTCTGTCCTTCTTCATCTGGCTGCGCGCCGCGCTGCCGCGCATGCGCTACGACCAGTTCATGGCGTTCGGCTGGAAGTTCATGATCCCGGTCGCGCTGGTGTGGACGCTGTTCCTCGCGCTGATCCGCACCGGCATGTTCCGCAACGGCGACAAGATGCCGGCGTGGGGCTGGATCGCGATCGCCATCTTCACCGTCCTGGTGGTCGCCGCCGCGGCCTCGTACTTCCTGCGCAAGCAGCCGGAGCAGGACAACATCAACGCCAACCCGCCGTTCCCGATCCCGCCGATGAACCTCGCCGTCCCGTCCGGCGCCCGGTCCGCTGCCCCGCAGCGCGGGCGCGTGGGTGCCGGGCGGCGAGTCGGCGCGATCGCCTCGAAGGAGTCCACCGATGGCTAAGAGCTACCTGCCCGGCCCCCTGCAGGGCTTCGGGCTCACGTTCGCGACGATGTTCAGGAAGCGCGCGAACCTCAAGTACCCCGAGGTCAAGGTCGACGTCCAGCCGCGCTATCACGGGCGGCACGTGCTCAACCGGCACCCGGACGGGCTCGAGAAGTGCGTCGGGTGCGAGCTGTGCGCCTGGGCGTGCCCGGCCGACGCGATCTACGTCGAAGGCGGCGACAACACCGACGAGCGCCGGTTCTCGCCGGGGGAGCGCTACGGCAAGGTCTACCAGATCAACTACCTGCGGTGCATCGGCTGCGGCCTGTGCATCGAGGCCTGCCCGACGCGGTCGCTGACCATGAGCAACGACTACGAGATCGCCGACGACAACCGCCAGGACCTCATCTGGACGAAGGAAGATCTGCTGGCGCCGCTGCTGCCCGGCATGGAGCAGCCGCCGCACCCGATGCGGCTGGGTGACAGCGAGAAGGACTACTACGTCAACGGTCCGCAGCTGCTGCGCGAGTTCGAGAGCGGCGCGTCGCGCATCGAGGAGGAGTCCGCGAAATGACCTCAGTGACGACCGTGCTCGCTGCGGCACCGGGGGCGATGGGCGCCGGCGAGACGGCGATCTTCTTCGTCCTGGCGCCGGTCGCGGTGCTCGGGGCGCTCGGCATGCTGTTCTCCCGCAACGCGGTGCACTCGGCGTTGTGGCTGGTCGCGACGATGCTCAGCATCGGCGTGTTCTACATGGCGCAGGCCGGACCGTTCCTCGGCACCACCCAGATCATCGTCTACACCGGCGCGATCATGATCCTGTTCATCTTCGTGCTGATGCTGGTGGGTCGCGACGCCTCCGACTCGATGGTCGAGACGCTGCGTGGCCAGCGGGCGTACGCCGCCTGGTTCGGCATCGGGTTCGCCGCGATCGTCGGCGTGACGGTGCACCGGGCGACCAGCGACTTCACGCTGGTCGGGCTGGGCAAGGCCAACCAGACCTACGGCGGCAACGTCCAGGGCCTCGCCGCGCTGATCTTCACCGACTACCTGTTCGCCTTCGAGCTCACCTCGGCGCTGCTGATCACCGCCGCGGTCGGCGCTATGGTGCTCGCGCACATCGAGCGTGGCCCGGTCAGGACGCAGAAGGAGCGCGCGATGGCGCGCTTCGCCTCCGACCGCCCGCACCCGCTGCCCGGGCCCGGCGTGTTCGCGACCTCGCACTCGGTCGCCACCCCGGCGCTGCTGCCGGACGGCTCGATCGCGGAGGAGAGCCAGTCGACCGGCGTCGAGATGCTGCCGCTGGCCAAGGGGCACCTGATCGGCAAGGAACGCACCGCGGCGACGCGCTCCACGCCCTCGATCTCCGAAGGAGAGGACGCATGAGCCCGGCCGTCTACCTGGTCCTCGCGGCCATCCTGTTCACGATCGGCGTCGTCGGCGTGCTCGTGCGCCGCAACGCGATCGTGGTGTTCATGTCGATCGAGCTGATGCTGAACTCGGCCAACCTGACGCTGTCGACGTTCGCCCGCATGCACGGGCAGATCGACGGCCAGCTGATCGCCTTCTTCGTGATGGTGGTCGCCGCGGCCGAGGTCGTGGTCGGTCTGGCGATCATCATGGCGATCTTCCGTACCCGCCGCTCGGCCTCGGTCGACGACGCGAACCTGCTGAAGTACTAAGGGACAGATGTGACGACCTCTATGACACTTGCCGCCGAGCAGGTCGAAGCGGTGGCCGCCGGGGCACCCTTCAACCTGATGTGGCTGCTGATCGCGCTGCCGCTGCTCGGCTCGGCCGTCCTGCTGCTGGCCGGTCGCCGCGCCGACAGGTGGGGGCACCTGCTCGGCTGCGCGACGGTGATCATCGCCTTCGCACTCGGGCTGTACCTCTTCTTCGCGCTCAAGGGATCGCCGGACAAGGCGCAGAACCTGCACATGTTCACCTGGTCGGCCTCCGGTGACCTGAAGATCGACGCCGGCCTGCTGCTCGACCCGCTGTCGATCACGTTCGTCCTGCTGATCACGGGTGTCGGCTCGCTGATCCACATCTACTCCATCGGCTACATGGGCCACGACCCCGAGCGGCGCAAGTTCTTCGCCTACCTCAACCTCTTCGTCGCGGCGATGCTGCTGCTGGTGCTGGGCAACTCCTACGTCGCGCTCTACTTCGGCTGGGAGGGCGTCGGCGTCGCGTCGTACCTGCTGATCTCGTTCTGGAACTACAAGCCGTCCGCGGCGACCGCCGCTAAGAAGGCGTTCATCATGAACCGCGTCGGCGACGTCGGCCTGGCGATCGCGATCTTCGTGATGTTCACCAAGATCGGCAGCACGTCGTACGCCGACGTGTTCGCCGGCGTCGGCACGCTCACCGGCGGCGTCGTGACCGCGGTCGGCCTGCTGCTGCTGCTCGGCGCGTGCGGCAAGTCCGGCCAGGTGCCGCTGCAGGCGTGGCTGCCGGACGCGATGGAGGGCCCGACCCCGGTGTCGGCGCTCATCCACGCGGCGACGATGGTCACCGCGGGCGTCTACCTGATCTGCCGCTCCAACCCGATCTTCGACGCGAGCGACACCGCGCGCCTGGTCGTCACCATCGTCGGCGCCGTCACGCTGCTCTACGGCAGCATCGCCGGCTGCGCCTACGACGACATCAAGAAGGTGCTCGCGTACTCGACGGTCTCGCAGATCGGCTACATGTTCCTCGCCGCGGGCCTCGGCCCGGGCGTCTACGCCCTCGCGATCGTGCACCTCGTCGCGCACGGCTTCTTCAAGGCCGGGCTGTTCCTCGGCGCCGGCTCGGTGATGCACGGCATGAACGACGAGGTCGACATGCGCAAGTTCGGCGGCCTGTGGAAGCACATGAAGATCACCTTCGTGACCTTCGGGCTCGGCTACCTCGCGCTGATCGGCATCCCGCCGCTGTCCGGCTACTTCTCGAAGGACCCGATCATCGAGGCCGCGTTCGCCCGCGGCGGCACGGAGGGCTGGCTGCTCGGCGGTGCCGCGCTGCTCGGCGCCGGGCTGACCGCCTTCTACATGAGCCGGCTGATGTTCATGACCTTCTTCGGCAAGGAGCGGTGGGACGAGGGAGTGCACCCGCACGAGTCGCCGTCGACGATGACCGTTCCGATGATCATCCTGTCGCTGGGCTCGATCGGCGCGGGCTTCTTCCTCGCCGCGAACCTGCCCGGGTGGCTCGAGCCGTCGCTGGGCGCGGAGATCGACCTGCACCACGCGATGGAGAAGAGCCCGATCCCGTCGACCGTGCTGCTCGTGCTCACGCTGCTGTTCATCGTGCTCGGCATCGTGGCCGCCTGGTTCTTCGTGGGCTCGAAGGACGTGCCGCGCGTCGCGCCGGCCCGCGTCGCCTTCCCGGTGCGCGCGGCACGCGCGAACCTCTACGGTGACGCCTTCAACGAGTCGGTCTTCGAGCGTCCCGGCCTGGCGCTGACCCGCGCCTCGATGTGGTTCGAGGACCGCGGGATCGACGGCGCGGTCAACGGCCTGTCCGGTGGCCTGGCGGCCGGTTCGCTGCGCGTCCGGCGCGCCCAGAACGGCGCCGTCCGAAGCTATGCCCTGTCCATGCTCTTCGGCGTGATCCTGGTGATCGTGGCGCTGCTGGCGGTGAGGTTCGCGTGAGCAACTTTCCTTTCCTGTTCCTGCTGATCGTTCTGCCGCTGCTCGGCGCGATCGTCGTGGCGTACGTCGGTCGCGACGAGGCCGGCGAGGACATCGCGAAGAAGGCGGCGGTCGGCTTCGCGCTGCTCGAGCTGCTGATAGCGATCGTCATGCTGATCGCGTTCGACCCGAAGGGCGAGCGGCTGCAGTTCACCACCAGCGTCGGCTGGATCAAGTCGATCGGGGTGAGCTTCTCGCTCGGCACCGACGGCATCGCGCTGTTGCTCATCGTGCTCACCGCGCTGCTGGTGCCGATCGTCATGATCGCGTCGTGGCGGCGCGAGTCGCTCGGTGACGACGTCAACGAGCCGGGCTCGCTGGATCCCGAGCTGCCGGCGACCGGCTCGCGGGCCCGCTACTTCGCGTGGATCCTGGCCCTCGAGGTCTTCATGATCGGCGTCTTCGCCGCGACCGACGTGTTCCTGTTCTACGTCTTCTTCGAGGCGATGCTGATCCCGACGTACTTCCTGATCGGCGGCTACGGCTCCTCGCGGCGTCGTCCGGCGGCCATGAAGTTCATCCTCTACAGCCTCGTCGGCGGTCTGGTGATGCTCGCCAGCGTCATCGGCCTGTACGTCGTCAGCAAGGACCAGCTCGGTACCGCCACCTTCTCGTGGGACGCGCTGCGCCAGCTCGACATCTCGCACTCGACCCAGACCTGGCTGTTCCTCGGGTTCTTCGTCGCGTTCGCGATCAAGGCCCCGCTGGTGCCGGTGCACACGTGGCTGCCGGCCTCCGGTGGTGAGGGCCCGATCGGCACCACCGTGCTCCTGGTCGGCATCCTCGACAAGGTCGGCACCTTCGGGTTCCTGCGCTACTGCCTGCCGCTGTTCCCGGACGCGTCGCGCTCGCTCGCGCCGCTGGTGCTGGTGCTCGCGGTGATCGGCATCATCTACGCGGCCCTCCAGGCGGTCGGCCAGGACGACGTGAAGAAGCTCGTCACCTACACGTCGATCGCGCACTTCGGCTACATCGCGCTGGGGGTCTTCGCGTTCACCACGCAGGCCGGCGCGGGCGCCGTGCTGTACATGTTCAACCACGGCATCTCGACGGGGCTGCTGCTGCTGACCGTCGGCATGGTGGTCGCCCGCGGCCGCAGCCGCAGCATCCGGCAGTACAGCGGCGTGTACCGCGTCGCGCCGTGGCTGGCCGGGATCATGTTCCTGGCGGGCATGGCCGGCCTCGCGCTGCCGGGCACCAACTCGTTCGTGTCGGAGTTCCTGGTGCTGATCGGGTCGTACGGCCGCGAGCCGGTGTTCACGATTATCGCGACCATCGGCATCGTGTTCGCGGCGCTGTACGTGCTGTGGCTGATCCAGCGGATGCTGATGGGACCGGCCCGCGGCGTCGTTCCGGCGCCGGCCGTCGACCCGGCCGGCCACGGCCACGACGTCCACCCGGACGACGAGCCGGAGCTCGACGGGTCCGAGGAGGACCGGGCGGCCGCCGACCTCGGTGCGCCGCGTCCGGCGGCGCGCCGCGCGAAGGTGGCCGTGCAGGAGCGGCAGAAGGTGGCCGCCGTGCGGGCACGCGTCTTCGGGGATCTGAGCCCGCGCGAGATCGGCGTCCTGGCGCCGCTGGTCGCGCTCGTGTTCATCCTCGGCTTCTACCCCCAGCCGGTCCTGAACATCATCAACCCCGCTGTGGAGCAGACCTTGCAGACTGACGTCGGCATCGATCACCCGGGCGCACCGGTAGACGCGTCCGCGAACGGAGACGGCAAGTGAACGTCCTAGCCGCGGGGATCCCCACCCCGTCCATCGCCTACGCGGCACTCTCACCGATCCTGGTGATCCTGCTGGCGGCCCTCATCGGCGTCCTCATCGAGGCGTTCGTGCCGCGCGCGGCACGCTTCCCGTCGCAGGTCGGCCTGGCCGTCGTGTCCATCTTCGGCGCGCTGATCGCGGTGTTCGCCGAGCGCAAGACGGCGGCCGTGGTGATCGGTCGGGCCATCGCCATCGACGGTCCCGCGCTGATCTCGATGGCGGTGCTGCTGGTGTTCGGGTTGCTGTCGGTCATGCTGTTCGCCGACCGCAGCCTCGACTACGTCGGCAACACCAAGGTCTCGCACTTCGTCGCCGAGGGCGCCGTGCCGGCCGGGTCCCGTGCGGACCGCGCGCTGCTGACCAGCGAGCGGGTCCAGACCGAGGTCTTCCCGCTGGCGATGTTCTCGCTGTCGGGCATGATGATCTTCGTCGCGAGCAACAACCTGCTGGTGATGTTCGTGGCGCTCGAGGTCTTCTCGCTGCCGCTGTACCTCATCGCGGGCCTGAACCGCCGCCGCCGGCTGCTCTCGCAGGAGGCCGCCGTGAAGTACTTCCTGCTGGGGTCCTTCGGCTCCGGGTTCTTCATCTACGGCATCGCGCTGATCTACGGCTTCGCCGGCAGCCTCGACCTGCGGGCGATATCCGAGGCGACGACGTCCGACCTCGGGCACGACGGGCTGCTGGCCATCGGCATCGGCCTGATGCTCGTCGGCCTGTTCTTCAAGGCCGGCGTCGCGCCGTTCCACCAGTGGACGCCCGACGTCTACCAGGGCTCGCCGACCCCGGTCGCCGGGTTCATGTCCGCCGCGACGAAGCTGGCCGCGTTCGTCGGCCTGCTGCGCGTGCTGTACGTCGGGCTCACCTTCGTCGGCGCGAGCTTCTGGCAGCCCGCCCTGGCGATCTTCGCGGTGATCTCGATGGCGGTCGGCGCGGTGTTCGGCCTGGCGCAGACCGACCTCAAGCGCATGCTGGCGTACTCCTCGGTGGCGCACGCGGGCTTCATCCTGGTCGCGGTGCTCGCCAACACGCAGCACGGCGTCTCGGCCACGATGTTCTACATCACCACGTACGGCCTGAGCTCGATCGCGGCGTTCGCCTGCGTCAGCCTCGTGCGGCGTCCGGACGGCGAGATGTCGCGCCTCGAGGACTGGCGCGGCATGGGACGCCGCAAGCCCGTGCTCGCGGGGATCATGACCGTGCTGATGCTGTCGATGACCGGTATCCCGCTGACCGCGGGATTCATCGGCAAGTTCCAGGCGTTCAGCGCGGCGATCGACGCCGGATACGGCTGGCTGGTCGTGGTCGCGCTGCTGATGAGCGCGGTCACCGCCGCATTCTACCTCCGCCTGGTCGTGCTGATGTACTTCCACGAGCCGGCCGAGGACGCCGCGCTGGTCGTCGAGCCGGGCACCGCGACGGACGTCGTGATCTGGATCTGCACCGCCCTCACCGTCCTGTTCGGTGTGCTCCCGGGCCCGCTGCTCGACCTGGTGGCCAAGGCCACGCTGTTCATCGGCTGATTCGGTGCCGCCCACTGCTGGAGACCAGTCGCTGCGCGTGGCGGGGATCGACTTCCCGGACTCGCAGATCGCGGCGTCGCTGCGTGACGGGCTCGAGCGGATCGAGAAGCGTCTGCTGGATGCCTGCCGCAGCGACGACCTGACGCTCGACGAGGCGGCGAAGCACCTGGCGCAGGCCGGGGGCAAGCGGTTTCGTCCGCTGCTGGTGCTGCTCGCCTCGCAGCTGGGCGCGCCGGGCTCGGTGGAGGTCGACAAGGCCGCCGTCGTCGTCGAGCTGACGCACCTGGCCACGCTGTACCACGACGACGTGATGGACGAGGCGGAGATTCGCCGCGGCGCGGAGAGCGCCAACTCGCGGTGGACCAACAGCATCGCGATCCTGGCCGGGGACTACCTGTTCGCGGCGGCCTCCATCCTCGTCTCGCAGCTGGGCCCGGAGGCGGTGCGCATCCAGGCCGAGACGTTCCAGCGCCTGGTGACCGGACAGATCCAGGAGACCGTGCCTCCGCCGGCCGGCAGCGATCCCGTGCAGCGGTATCTCGAGGTGCTGGCGGGCAAGACCGGATCGCTGATCGCGACGTCCGGCCGGTTCGGCGCGATGTTCGGCGGTGCCTCCGAGGACGTCGTCGAGGCGATGACGCAGTTCGGTGAGGCGATCGGGATGGCCTTCCAGCTCTCCGACGACCTGATCGACATCACCTCGGACGCCGAGGATCTCGGCAAGGCGACCGGCACGGACCTGCGCGAGGGCGTGGCGACCTTGCCGATGCTCTATGCGCTGAGCGATCCGCAGACCTCGCCGCGGCTGCGTGAGCTGCTGCAGGCCGGCCCGCTGACCGACGACGCCACGCACCGCGAAGCCCTCGAGCTTCTTCGCGCATCCTCCGGTATGGATCGGGCGCGCGAGGTGCTCGGCGAGTACGTCGAGCGCGCCCGCGCGCAGCTCGCGCGGCTGCCCGAGGGCGCCGCCCGCGAGGCCCTGGACGCGCTGGTGGACTTCATGCAGGTCCGTTCGAGCTAGTCTGGAGAGGTGGCCAGGGGGCCGACCCGCGGCAGAACACTCATCCGCGGATCGTGGTTGTTCGACGGCACCGGCGCGGCACTGATCGCCGAGCCCGCGGTGCTGGTCGACGACGACCGGATCATCGGCGTGTTCAGCGCTGGCTCGTCCGGCGGGGGAAGCCCTCCGCCGGTGGGGACCACGGTCATCGACCTGCCGGGCTGCACGCTTCTTCCCGGGCTGATCGACACCCACGTGCATCTGGCGTTCGACGCCGGACCCGACCCGGTCGGCGCGCTGGCCGCGCGGTCGGACGACGCGGTGGTCGCGGCGATGATCGATGCGGGCCGGTCCGCGCTGCGCGGTGGCGTGACGACCGTCCGCGACCTCGGCGATCGGGACTACCTGTCCCTGGGGCTGCGCGGCCGTGCGGACCTGCCCACGATCGTCGCCTCCGGGCCACCGATCACCACCCGGCAGGGGCACTGCCACTACCTCGGTGGCGGCATCGAGCCGACCGAGCCGGCGATGCGGCGGGCGGTGGCCGAGCATGCCGACCGAGGCGTCGACGTCGTCAAGGTGATGGCCAGCGGGGGAACCCTGACGCCCGGCACCTACCAGCACCTGCCGCAGTTCGACGGCCCGCTGCTGCGGGTGGCGGTCGACGAGGCGCACCGCCGCGGGCTGCCGCTGACGGCGCACGCGCACGCCGTCACCGCGGTGCTGGATGCAGTCGCCGCAGGGGCCGACGGCGTGGAGCACTGCAGCTTCTGGACCGAGGACGGCGTCGCGGCGCCGTCCAACGAGCAGCTGGACGCGTTGAAGCGCTCCGGGATCGTGGTCGGCGCGACCGTTGGGATGGTGCCCTTCCCCGGGGCGCAGCCGCCTGCGGCGGTGCTTCGGCGAATGCCGGGGCGCATCGCGGCCGGCTACGACGCCGACCTGCTGGCGGTCGACGGCGACCCGCTGCAGGACCCGGCCGCCCTGGGCCGCGTCCGGCAGGTGCTCGTGCGTGGCCGGCTGGTCACTTGACACATGTGATCGGCGCCACGTAACGTCGCGGCGAGTTGATACGTCAGTCATCTTCGCGAGGGCCGGATGAGGATTTCCTGCAACTACGGCGTCTGCACCGGGAACGGCCTGTGCGAGGAGGCCGCGCCGGACTACTTCGAGATCCAGGACAACGGCGATCTGCTGATCCTCCGCGAGGACGTCGCGACCGACGACGTTCCGGAGGTCGAGCGCGCGGTGGCCGGCTGCCCCACCCAGGCGCTCACCCTCGACGACGAGACCTAGCCACCGACGAAGGACGAGTGCCATGACGGCTGTACACATCGAGGGGATCGACGCCACCGTCACGATCCCGAGCCCGACCGATCGGCCGGCGACGACCGACAAGGACATCTCCAGCCAGCGGTTCTGGGCGCAGTCGTTCGACGAGCGTGAGAAGACGTTCGCGTGGCTGCGCGAGCACGCCCCCGTCAGCTGGCACCGCCCGCTGGAGGTGGAGTATCCCGTCGAGGTGCACCACGAGCGCGGCTTCTGGGCGATCGTCAAGGCGAAGGACATCACCTACGTCAGCCGCAACCACGAGCTGTTCAGCTCCGACCAGCAGATCAACAACATCATGCTGCGGCCGCGGTTCCCCGCGGCCATCAGCCGGCCCTCCTGCCTCGAGATGGACCCGCCGCTGCACACCGACTACCGCAAGGTGATGAGCACGGCGTTCACCCCGAAGGGGGTCCGGCGGATCACCGACAAGATCAACGAGCGCGCCGCGCAGATCATCGACCGCGTGGTGGGCGCCGGTGACATCGACTTCGTCGAGGAGGTCTCGGCAAAGCTCCCCATGCTCACCGTCGCCGACATGGTCGGCGTGCCCGAGAGCCAGGTGCACGCCTTCGCGCAGGCCGCAGACGGCTTCGTCGGTGCACACGACCCGGACGTCAACGGCGGCATGGACCCGACGGAGTTCGCTCTGCAGCAGGTCGGCATCGTCATGCAGATCGGCCTGGAGGCGATGGCCTATCGCAAGGACCATCCCTCGGACGACATCGCGACCGCGCTGGCGAACGCCGACCACGTCTTCGGCCGGCCGCTGAACCAGGCCGAGGTGGGCGCGGTCATGCTGCTGCTGGCGGTCGCCGGCAACGACACCACGAAGCAGACCACGACCCGCACGGTCATGTCGCTCTGGGAGCACCCCGAGCAGCGCGCGTGGCTGATGGAGGACTTCGACGGGCGGATCATGCCCTCGATCGACGAGTTCGTCCGGCACGCCTCGCCGGTGATCGAGTTCGCGCGGACCGCGACGCGCGACGTCGAGCTGGGCGGTCAGCTGATCCCCCAGGGCGACAAGGTGGTCATCTTCTACTGCTCGGGCAACCGCGACGATGAGGTGTTCACCGATCCGGCCCGCTTCGACCTGCAGCGCCCGGCGTCCAACCACGTCGGGTTCGGTGGCGGGGGAGTGCACTTCTGCCTCGGCAACGGCGTCGCCAAGGCCCAGCTGCGTGCGATGTTCCAGCAGATCCTCACCAAGCTGCCCGGCATGCAGATCACCGGCGAGCCCGTACCGCTGTTGAGCGAGTTCATCCGCGGCGTGAAGCACCTCCCGGTGCACATCCCCAGACCGTCCGGGAAGGACCACCGCCACGCCCAGGTCAGCGACATGCGCGTGAAGAAAGGAAGACGGTGACCCGGCAAGGGGCGAGTATCCGGCCAGACGACGAGGCGGCAGTGCTCGGCGGGTCGCTGCTCGGTCGGCTGAGCGGTCCCATCATGGTGGGGTGCGCTGCGGTCCTCGCGCCGGCGATGATGTCGGACGTCTACCCGGGCGCCGGCGCCGCGGTTCTCGTATGTGGAGCGATCGTCCTGGCGTGGAGCGTCGCTCGCGCTGGCCGCCTTGCCGTGGTGGCGACGTCCCAGGCGTTGGTCGTGGTGAACCCGTTTCGGACGGTTCGCATCGACTGGGACGACATCGCCTCGGTGCGACACGTGCAGACCCCGTGGACGTCGACCCCCCGGGGTGCACCGCAACGGCGCGTCTTCAGTATCAGTCATAGCGCTTTCGGGACGGTTCAACGATGTCCGTTACGAGTGGTACGTCGAGTCCGCAGACGTCGTCGGCGACCATGGCGTCGCCCGCGGCATCCTCGCGGAACTGACAAGCCAGCGATAGCATCGGGCGGCCGGCGGTTCGTCAGTGCGCGCGGGCGACGTCCGAGTCGCGCAGCAGCGGCGTGCGGTCGCGCGGACCGTCGATCGACTCCTCCCGGATGCGCCAGAGCGAGAGCGACGCGAGCGCCAGCCCGATCGCGCTGGCCAGGCCGCCCGATCCACCGAAGGGCGCGAGCACGCACACCACCAGGATCACCACGAAGCTGAGATGCGCCGCACCCAGCCGATGCAGCAGCGGCGCCTCCGCCAGCGAGTGCTCGCGCGCGAACCATGCGCCGTACGCCGCGCAGGCGCCGAACGCCAGCAGCATGACGAAGGCGAAGACGCCGGCGACCCGCTTGCCGAGCACCGCCCCCACCGCGTCCGAGGAGTTCATCAGCGCGGCAAGGCCCAGCACCAGGAAGGCGAGTGAGCGCAGCGGCGCGCGCACGACGCGATATGCGATCGGGTTCATGGTTCCCCCTGTGGTGACCCACGCCCTGGATTGGGGGCTTTTTGTCCCGCAGATGGCGATGTGAACCCTATTATGCGGCGCGTTCGGGTGAACTCCAGGGAAACGTCAGGTAAACCCGAGAAACGATGCAGAACCGTGGCCGAGGGCCAGGCGGGTGCTCAGACGCTCCAGGTGTCCTTGCCGCGCAACAGGGCATCGAGGTCGTGCGCGCCGGTCTGCATCTGGTGCTGCAGCTGCTCCTGGGCCTGCGAGTCGTACGTCGGCCTGTGCGCCTGGCGGAAGATGCCCATCGGGGTGTGCGTCAGATCGGTGCCCGAGAGCCGCGACAGGGCGAAGGCGTAGGCCGGATCGTCGGCGTGCGCATCGTGCGTCACGATCTGCGACGGATCCACCGACGCCTCATCGACGACCTTCAGGGAGAACCCGTCGCGGACGACGGCCCGCCGGTGCTCCTTGCCGAAGACCAGCGGCTGCCCGTGCTCGATCGGCAGGATCGCCTCGTCGCGGGTGTCCGGGTTCTTCAGGATGTCGAACGCCCCGTCGTTGAAGATGTTGCAGTTCTGGTAGATCTCCACCAACGCGGTCCCGTTGTGCTGCGCCGCGGCCGTCAGCACGGACGTCAGGTGCTTGCGGTCCGAGTCGAGCGTGCGGGCGACGAACGACGCCTCCGCGCCGAGCGCCAGCGACACCGGGTTGAACGGGTGGTCGAGCGAGCCGACCGGGGTCGACTTGGTGATCTTCCCGACCTCCGACGTGGGGGAGTACTGCCCCTTGGTCAGCCCGTAGATGCGGTTGTTGAACAGCAGGATCTTCACGTTCACGTTGCGTCGCAGCGCATGGATCAGGTGGTTGCCGCCGATCGACAGCGAGTCGCCGTCGCCGGTGATGACCCACACCGAGAGGTCCGGACGCGCCGTCGCCAGCCCGGTGGCGATCGCCGGCGCGCGGCCGTGGATCGAGTGCATGCCGTACGTATCGACGTAGTAGGGGAACCGCGACGAGCAGCCGATTCCGGAGACCATCACGACGTTCTCGCGCTTGACGCCGAGATCGGGCAGGAACCCCTGGAACGCCGCGAGGATCGCGTAGTCACCGCAGCCGGGGCACCAGCGCACCTCCGAGGAGGACGTGAAGTCCTTGCGGGTCTGCGGTTCCTCGGCAAGCGGTACGCCGTCCATGCCACCGACCTTGGGCATTCCGAGCATCACCTGTGAGGTCACGAGCCGTCCACTTCCTTCACGATCTGGCCCAATACGTCTTCCAGCTCCACGGCGCCGAACGGCAGCCCGCGGACCTTGTTGTAGCCCTCGGCGTCCACCAGGTACTTCGCGCGCACCAGCATCCGCAGCTGCCCGAGGTTCATCTCCGGGATGATCACGCGCTCGTAGCGGGCGAGCACCTCGCCGAGGTCGTTCGGCAGCGGGTTCACGTGTCGCAGGTGCGCCTGCGCGATCTTGCCGCCGGAGGCCCGCACCCGACGAACGCCGGCGGTGATCGGGCCGTACGTCGAGCCCCAGCCGAGCGCCAGCACCTTCGCGGACCCGGACGGGTCGTCGATGGCGGTGGGTGCGTACGTCGACGCGATGCCGTCGACCTTGCCCTGCCGCAGCCGCACCATCAGGTCGTGGTTGTCGGGGTCGTAGGAGATCTCGCCGGTCTCGTTCGCCTTCTCGATGCCGCCGATCCGGTGCTCGAGCCCCGCCGTTCCCGGGATCGCCCACGCGCGGGCGAGCGTCTCGGGGTCGCGCTTGTAAGGCAGGAACTGGCCGTCCGCACCGTTGGGCTCGGTGGCGCGGTTCAGCTCGATCGGCTCGAGGTCGCTGACCGACGGCACCTGCCACGGCTCGCTGCCGTTGCCGATGTAGCCGTCGGACAGCAGGATCACCGGGGTGCGGTAGGTCAGCGCGATACGGGCCGCCTCGATCGCCGCGTCGAACGCGTCGGACGGCGACTTCGCCGCGATCACCGGCACCGGCGACTCGCCGTTGCGGCCGTACACCGCCTGCAGCAGGTCGGCCTGCTCGGTCTTCGTCGGCAGGCCCGTCGACGGGCCGCCGCGCTGCACGTCGATGATCAGCAGCGGCAGCTCGAGGGAGACGGCCAGGCCGATCGTCTCGGCCTTGAGCGCCACACCCGGGCCGGACGTCGTCGTCACGCCCAGGTGGCCGCCGAAGGACGCGCCGAGCGCCGAGGCGATACCGGCGATCTCGTCCTCGGCCTGGAAGGTGAGCACGTTGAACGACTTCAGCGCCGAGAGCTCGTGCAGGATGTCCGAGGCGGGGGTGATCGGGTAGCTGCCCAGGAACACCGGCAGGCCCGCCAGCCGCCCGGCGGTCACCAAGCCGTAGGCCAGCGCCTTGTTGCCGGTGATCGTGCGGTAGGTGCCCTTGGGCAGGGCCGCCGGCGACACCTCGTAGCTCACCGAGAACGACTCGGTGGTCTCGCCGTACGCCCAACCGGCCTTGAAGGCGGCGATGTTGGCCTCGGCGATCACGGGGTCCTTCGCGAACTTCTTGCGCAGGAACTCGGCGGTGCCCTCGGTGGGCCGGTTGTACATCCAGCACAGCAGACCCAGCGCGAACATGTTCTTGCTGCGCTGCGCCTCCTTCTTGCCGATCTCGAAGTCCTTGAGGGCCTCGACGGTCAGCGACGTCAGCTGCACCGGGTGCACGCGCACGCGGTGCAGCGAGTCGTCCTCCAGGGGGTTCGAGCCGTAGCCGACCTTCTGCAGGTTGCGCTTGGTGAACTCGTCGGTGTTGACGATGACGTCCTTGCCGTCCGGGACGTCCTTGATGTTGGCCTTCAGCGCGGCCGGGTTCATCGCGACGAGCACGTCGGGGGCGTCCCCGGGCGTCACGATGTCGTAGTCGGCGAAGTGCAGCTGGAAGCTCGAGACGCCGGCGAGGGTGCCGGCGGGGGCGCGGATCTCGGCGGGGAAGTTGGGCAGCGTGGACAGGTCGTTGCCGAACGCCGCCGTCTCGGTGGTGAACCGGTCGCCGGTGAGCTGCATTCCGTCGCCTGAGTCTCCGGCGATGCGGATGACGACGCGCTGCAGCTGCTTGGTTTCCTTCGCCATCGGCGAGCGACCTTCTTCCTTGTACGACGACGCCGTCTGCCAGCGAGGGTTCGGCGTACCTCCATTGTGTCACCGGATGCCGTGGAGCGCTGGAGCCGGCGCCCGGGTCCGGCGTTTACCTGCCGCACACGTGGCGCCCCAGGTGGTTACGTCCTCGAAACATCGACGGCGGGGCTCCGAAACAGAGCCCCCTCAGGATGAATCCATCGTTCTTCAGGAGCGATGCCTGGTGAGTCCCGGGCGCGGCCCCCGCGTCGCGTCCGGGACGCCGGGGCTGTTCGACCGTTCGATCAACCCATCACGCGAAGGAGAGGCCTCATGCAGACCTCTGTACTCGCCGCAGCTGCGGACCCTGCTGGATTCGACACCGGATCCATCGCCTGGGTGCTCATCAGCGCGGCACTCGTTTTCCTCATGACTCCGGCGCTGGCGTTCTTCTACGGCGGCATGGTCCGCGCGAAGCACGTGCTCGGCATGCTCATGCAGAACTTCACCGCCATCGCAGTCGGCTCGATCGTCTGGCTGCTGATCGGCTTCTCGCTGGCCTTCGGCAAAGGCAGCGCGATCATCGGCGACTTCACGTTCGCCGGGCTGACGAACCCGTCGGAGGCGATTCCCGGCTTCGAGTCGCTCGCCGTCCCGCCGATGGTGTTCGTCGTCTTCCAGATGACCTTCGCGGTGATCACCCTCGCGCTGATCACCGGCGCGACCGCCGATCGCTGGAAGTTCGGCGCGTTCGTCGGCTTCGGCGCGCTCTGGCTGCTCGTCGTCTACGCGCCCATCGCGCACTGGGTGTGGTCGCCGTCCGGCTGGATCGCCGGCCTCGGCGCGCTGGACTTCGCCGGCGGCACGGTCGTGCACATCAACGCCGGCACCGCCGGCCTGGCGATGGCGATCATGCTCGGACGCCGCCGGGGCTACGGCAAGGACCCGATGCGCGGGCACAACATCCCGTTCGTGCTGCTCGGCGCCGGTCTGCTGTGGTTCGGCTGGTTCGGCTTCAACGCCGGCTCGGCGCTCGCGGTCAACGACGGCAATACCCAGCTCGCCGCCATCTCGTTCATCAACACGATCATCGCGCCGGCCGCCGCACTCGCCGGGTGGGCGATCTACGAAAAGCTGCGCCACGGCGCGTCGACGACGCTCGGCGCGGCGTCCGGCGCCGTCGCCGGGCTCGTCGCGATCACCCCGTGCGCGGGATTCGTCACCCCGCTGGCCTCGATCCCGATCGGTCTCGTCGCCGGCATCCTGTGCGCCTTCAGCCTCGGCCTGAAGGAGAAGGTCAAGGTGGACGACGCGCTCGACGTCGTCGCGGTGCACCTCATCGGCGGCGTGTGGGGCTCGATCGCCGTCGGCCTGTTCGCCACCAGCTCGGTCAACTCGCTCGTGAGCGACCCGGGCCTGCTCGTCGGCGGTGGCCCGGCGTTGCTCGGCAAGCAGATCCTGGCCGTTGCGGTCGTCCTCGTGTACTCCTTCGTCGGTACATTCGTCATCGGAAAGCTCGTCGGGCTGGTTGCCCGCGGCCACCGCGTCGACGTCGAGACCGAGATCACCGGACTCGACCAGGCGATGCACAGCGAGACGGCCTACGAGTTCACCGACTCCGGTCACGGAGCGCAGACCCGGGGCAGCGCGCTCGACCTGGCTGCCGCGTCCACCGCGATGAAGAAGGAAGCACAGGTATGAAACTCGTAACCGCAGTCATCAAGCCGTTCATGCTGGGCGACGTCAAGGAGGCGCTGGAATCCCTCGGAGTCTCCGGGATGACCATCGGCGAGGTCTCCGGCTACGGCCGGCAGAAGGGTCATACCGAGATCTACCGCGGCTCGGAGTACGAGGTCGACCTGGTGCCGAAGATCAAGCTCGAGGTCATCTGCGACGAGATGGACCTCGACGGGATCGTCAACGAGATCGTCCGCGCCGCCAACACCGGCAAGATCGGTGACGGCAAGGTCTGGGTGACCACCGTGGACCAGGTAGTCAGGGTGCGGACCGGTGAGCGCGACGCCGACGCAGTCTGAGACAGTCCGCGCAGCTCGGGACCGGCTCATTCGTGATGGGTCGGTGGTCGGTCCCGAGCTGCGCGCCAGGCTCACGTCGCTGTACGACCGGTGGCTGGCGAGCCTGCTGCCGGCCGACCAGCCCATCGCGCTGGTCGCCGTCGGCGGCCTCGGGCGCCAGGAGCCCGCGCCGTACAGCGATCTCGACCTCGTGCTGCTGCACGACCTGCCCGCGCGGCGGGTCCGGGAGGTCGCCGACTCCATCTGGTACCCGATCTGGGACGCCGGTCTGGGCCTGGACCACTCGGTGCGCACCGTCGACGAGACGGCGAAGCTCGCCGGCTCCGACGTCAAGGTCTCCCTCGGGCTGCTCGACGTCCGGTTCATCGCCGGCGACGCGGGGCTCGCGGGGGAGGCTCGCCAGCGGATCGCGTCGGCCTGGCGGGTCAACGCGGCCACCCGCGCCGAGCAGCTGCAGCAGATGGCCCTGGAGCGGGCCGAGGGATTCGGCCACGTCGCCTACCTGCTGCAGCCGAACCTCAAGCAGGCCTACGGCGGCCTGCGCGACGCGATGATCCTGCGAGCGCTCGCCCGCGCGCAGCTGATCGACATCCGCCCCGCCGTCCGCGACGCTCTGGGCACCCTGCTCGACGTCCGCGGAGAGGTCCAGCGGCACGCGCGCAAGGCCAACGACGTCCTGCTGGCGCAGGACCGCGCGGCGATCGCCGCGTCGCTGGGCATGTCCGACGGCACGACGCTGCTGCGCGAGGTCAACTACGCCGGCCGCACCATCACGCACGCCATCGACACCGCGTTCCGGCGGGCCGCCAGCCGCCGCGCGGAGGCGAGCTCGGGGGGCCTGCGGGCCCGGCTGCGCCGGCCGTCGCGGGTCGGACCGGTGCGGGAGGGCCTGGCGAAGGACGTCGTGACGCACGCCGGCGAGGTGGTGCTCGCCCGGGACGCCAAGCCCGCCCTCGACAGCGGGCTGCTGCTGCGGGTCGCCCGGGCCGCGGCGTACGCCGACCTGCCGATCTCGTCGTTCACCCTCGATCGGCTGCGGATCGAGTCGCCGGCGGACCTTCCGCTGTGGACCGACGAGATGCGGACCGACTTCGTGGCGCTGCTGGCGGCCGGCCCGCCGCTGCTGCGGGTGTGGGAGTCGCTGGACCAGCACGGGCTGCTCGTTCGGTTGCTGCCGGAGTGGGAGCACGTGCGCTCCCTCGCGCAGCACAACGCCGTGCACACCTTCACCGTGGACCGCCACCTGCTGCAGACCGCGATCGAGGTCGGTGCGGCGAGCGCGGTGAGCCGGCCCGACCTGCTGCGCGTCGGGGCGCTGCTGCACGACATCGGGAAGGGCCGGCCCGGGGACCACTCCGAGGTGGGCGCCACCATCGCGCGCGAGATCGCGCAGCGGATGGGCTTCCCGGAGTCCGACTGCGAGCTCATCGACCGCCTGGTGCGCTACCACCTGCTGCTGCCGGACCGCGCCCAGCGCCGGGACCTCACCGACCCGCGCACGGTGCAGTCGGTGATCGAGAAGGTCGGGTCCGCACCGCTGGTCGTGGAGCTGCTGCAGGCGCTGTCGCTCGCCGACGCGCGCGCGACCGGGCCGGCCGCCCACTCGCAGTGGAAGACCGACCTGATCGGCGAGCTGGTGACGCGCGTGAAGGCCGCCCAGGCGGGGGAGCCGATCGACGAGCTGGACCTCGTCGACGAGCTGGCCACCGACCTGCTCACCGCGGACCCGCTGGAGCCGTTCGCGGTGACCATCGGGCGGGCGCCGGGCGCCTACCAGCGGACCGCCGTCGTGCTGCGCGACGGCTCGGTCAGCGCGGCACAGGTCGCCGGCGTGCTGTCGGCGTCCTCGCTGAACATCCGGCGCGCCCGGTTCAGCGACATCGACGGGAGCCGGCTGCTGGACTTCATCGTCGAGCCGCGGTTCGGGTCGATGCCCCGGGCGGAGGAGATCAGCGAGTCCGTGCGCCGCGTGTACGACGGGTCGCTCGACGTCCGCGAACGGCTCGCCCGCAAGGCGGCGGCGTACGACAAGCCGGTCAACCCCGACCTCTACCTGCGGTGGGTGGACAACGCGGCCACCAGCGCGTCGGTGCTGGAGGTGCAGGCCGCCGACCGGACCGCCTTGCTGTTCCACCTCATGGGCGCGTTCGATGCGGCGGGGGTGCAGGTGCGCTCGGCGGTGATCGAGTCGTACGGCCCGTCGGTGGTCGACTCGTTCTACCTGCAGTCCACGCGCGGCGAGCCGCTCGGGCGCGAGGACAAGCGCGCGGTGGAGATCGAGCTGGAGCGCCTCGGCGAGCAGACCGGTCCGCGGTAGCACGGCACGGCGGCGCCCGGCGTGCGAAGGTGAGAGGACCACCGCAGCGCCGGCGGTGCCGACTCGAGGGGGACGTCGTGTACATCCTGGTAATGCGCTTCCAAGCCGGTATCGAGGGCGAGGAGCGGGTGGCGATCCGCGAGGGCAGCATCGAGAAGTTTCGTGCCCTCGGCGGCCTCGACGAGAAGTACTACCTCGGCAAGGGCGACGGCCCGGCCGCCGGAGGCGTGTACCTGTTCGACACGCGCGAGCATCTGCAGGCCTACCTCGACGGGCCGATCGTGCCGGGGATCCAGCCGCGGTACCGCGCGCCGGAGCCGCCGTCGACCGAGGTGCTCGAGGTCTGGGCGCAGGCCGAGCTCCCGGGCCCGGTGCGCCCGGGCCGGCGGCAGATCGGCTCGATCCGCTTCGCCGCGGCCCCGGCGAGCGACGCAGCCGAGCGACGGCTGCCCCCGGACGCCGAGATCGAGGCGTACGCCGCCGGCTCGGGCCTGCAGCGGCTGTTCTGGGTCCGCGACGAGACCGCCGACCGGGCCGGCGTGATCGGCGTCTGGGGCGAGATCCCGGACCTGGATGCCGAGCTGCGCGGCGCGCGGGTGGCGGCGCTGAGCGGGGCCGACGCGGCGACCGGCCCGATCCGGTACGAGACCTACGACGTCCCGCGGGTGCTGCGCGAGCGTCCCTGAGACGCGAGAAGGCCCGGTCCCTCGCGGGGGACCGGGCCTTCTGGCAGGCGGTACGGGGCTACGCCTTGCGCGACAGCGCGTGGCGCAGATCCATGTTCAGCGTCGAGATGACGTCCAGCGGAATGCCCTTCGGGCACGCCGTCGAGCACGCGCCGACGTTGGTGCATCCGCCGAAGCCTTCGCCGTCGTGCTGGCTGACCATGTCGACGACGCGGGAGAACCGCTCCGGCTGGCCCTGGGGGAGCTCGCCGAGGTGGGTCACCTTGGCGCCCATGAACAGCATCGCCGAGGCGTTGGGGCAGGCCGCGACGCACGCGCCGCAGCCGATGCACTCGGCCGCCTCGAACGCGCGGTCCGCCTTGACCTTCGGCACCGGGACCGCGTGCGCCTCCGGCGCCGCGCCGGTGTTCACCGAGATGAAGCCGCCGGCCTGGATGATCCGGTCGAACGCGCTGCGGTCGACGACGAGGTCACGGATCACCGGGAACGCCTCCGCGCGCCACGGCTCGATCGTGATGGTCTCGCCGTCGCTGAAGCTGCGCATGTGCAGCTGGCAGGTGGTCGTCTTCTCCGGGCCGTGCGCGTCGCCGGAGATCATCAGGCCGCACATGCCGCAGATGCCCTCGCGGCAGTCCGAATCGAACGCGATCGGCTCCTCGCCGCCGTCGTTCAGCTGCTCGTTGAGGACGTCGAGCATCTCCAGGAACGACATGTCCGGCGAGATGTCGGTGACCTTGTACGTGACCATCCGCCCCTTGGCCTGCGGGCCGTCCTGGCGCCAGATGTTGAGGGTGAGGTTCACTTGTAGCTCCGTTGCTTCATCTCGATCGCCTCGTACTCGAGGTCTTCCTTGTGCAGGGTAGGCGCACCGTTCTCGCCACCCCACTCCCAGGCGGCGACGTACGCGAACAGGTCGTCGTGGCGCAGCGCCTCGCCGTCCTCGGTCTGCGACTCGGCGCGGAAGTGACCGCCGCAGGACTCGCGGCGGTGCAGCGCGTCGATGCACATCAGCTCGCCGAGCTCGAGGAAGTCGGCGACGCGGCCGGCCTTCTCGAGGCTCTGGTTGAGCTGCTCGTTGGCGCCCAGCACCCGCACGTTGGTCCAGAAGTCGGCGCGCAGCTCGCGGATGAGGCCGATGGCCTTGCGCAGGCCCACCTCGGTGCGCTCCATGCCGCAGTACTCCCACATGATCGCGCCGAGCTCCTTGTGGTAGCTGTCGACGCTGCGGGTGCCCTGGATGGAGAGGAACTTGTTGATCCGGTCGGTGACCTGCGCCCGCGCAGCGACGACGTCGGGGGAGTCGCTGGCGACCTTCTCGAACGGGCCCTTGGCGAGGTAGTCGCGGATCGTGTTCGGCAGCACGAAGTACCCGTCGGCCAGACCCTGCATCAGCGCCGAGGCGCCGAGCCGGTTGGCGCCGTGGTCGGAGAAGTTCGCCTCTCCGGCCACGAACAGACCCGGGATGCTGGACTGCAGGTCGTAGTCGACCCACAGGCCGCCCATCGTGTAGTGCACCGCGGGGTAGATGCGCATCGGCACCTCGTACGGGTTCTCGCCCGTGATCCGCTGGTACATGTCGAACAGGTTGCCGTACTTGGCCTCGACGGCCGGCTTGCCGAGCCGCGAGATGGCCTCGGCGAAGTCGAGGTAGACACCACGGCGCACCATGCGGCTGTTGCCCTCGGCGTCGATCTCCTCGACCGCGGGACCGACGCCCTTGCCGTCGTCGCACTGGTATTTCGCGGCACGCGAGGCGATGTCGCGCGGCACCAGGTTGCCGAAGCTCGGGTAGATGCGCTCGAGGTAGTAGTCGCGCGCCTCCTCCGGGATCTGGCGGGGGTCCTTGTCGGCGTCCGCCGGGTCCTTCGGCACCCAGATGCGGCCGTCGTTGCGCAGCGACTCCGACATCAGCGTCAGCTTCGACTGGTGTGCACCCGAGACCGGGATGCAGGTCGGGTGGATCTGCGTGTAGCAGGGGTTCGCGAAGTACGCGCCCTTGCGATGCGCGCGCCACGACGCGGTGACGTTCGAGCCCATCGCGTTCGTGGACAGGAAGAACACGTTGCCGTAGCCGCCCGAGGCCAGCACGACGGCGTCCGCGAGGTGCGTCTCGATCTCGCCGGTGACCATGTTGCGGGCGATGATGCCGCGGGCGCGGCCGTCGACGACGATCAGCTCCAGCATCTCGTGCCGGGTGAACGTCTCGACGGTGCCGGCGGCGACCTGCCGCTCCAGCGCCTGGTAGGCACCGATGAGCAGCTGCTGGCCGGTCTGGCCGCGCGCGTAGAAGGTACGCGAGACCTGGACGCCGCCGAACGAGCGGTTGTCGAGCAGGCCGCCGTACTCACGCGCGAACGGCACGCCCTGCGCGACGCACTGGTCGATGATGTTCGCCGACACCTCGGCGAGGCGGTAGACGTTGGTCTCGCGCGAGCGGTAGTCCCCGCCCTTGACCGTGTCGTAGAAGAGGCGGTAGATCGAGTCGCCGTCCTCCTTGTAGTTCTTGGCGGCGTTGATGCCGCCCTGCGCCGCGATGGAGTGCGCGCGACGCGGCGAGTCCTGGTAGCAGAAGGACTTCACGTGGTAGCCGGCCTCGCCGAGCGTGGCGCCCGCGGAGGCACCGGCCAGGCCGGTGCCGACGATGATGACGCTGAGCTTGCGGCGGTTGGCCGGGTTCACCAGGGCCGCGTCGAACTGGCGCGTCGCCCACTTGTCGGCGATCGGGCCGGCGGGCGCCTTGGTGTCGGCGATCGGCTCGCCGGGGGTGAACAGGTCGGTGCCGTCACGTCCGGCGCCGGCGGGCGCCGGCGCATGGGCGTCGGCAACGGGAGGGTTGATCTCCTCCGAGCCGTCGACCAGGTCCGGCTGGGACCCGCCGTCGGAGAGATCGTCGAGCTGGGCGTTCTTGTCAGTCATATTGTTCTTTCGTCCGTTACCTAGGCACCGGCTGCGATGGCGATCGGCGGAATGACGAAGCCGACGGCGACCACGAGGGCGATGACGACCGCGACCGTCTTCCACGTGCGGCGAGCGCTCGCGGTGTTGGTCCAGCCCAGCGTCTGCGCCATGCTCCACACGCCGTGGAACAGGTGCAGGCCGAGCGCGATCATGCCGAGCACGTAGATCAGCACGACCCACCAGACCTGGAAGCTGGCGTGCACGAGCTGGTAGGGGTTGTCGTCGGCGACCTTGACGTCACTGTTGACGTTGAACTTCACCATGGTGAACTGCAGCAGGTGCCAGATCAGGAACAGCAGGATCGCGACACCACCCCAGCGCATCGTCGCCGTGCGCAGCCCGGTTCGCGCTGCCTTGGCCGCGACGTAGCGGTTCGGGCGAGCGTGGTTGGCGCGGGCCCACAGCGCGAAGGCGGCATAGAGGTGGGCGATGACGGCGACGACCAGCAGAGCACGCAGCAGCCACAGCAGTCCGCCGTACGGCAGGATCGGCGTGAACATCGTGCGCAGGTGGTGCGCGTAGTCGTTGAACGGCTTCTCGCCCCACAGGAGCTTGAGGTTGCCGTACATGTGCAGAAGGACATAGAAGACGAACAGCGCGCCGGACAGTGCCATCAAGAGCTTGAGGAACACCGTGGTGCGACTGGCCGTGTTCGGTCGCTGGGGAACGGTTGTAGTGGCCACGAATTCTTACGCTATCGCTAGCTTCCCTAACGACCTAGCGCAGGGTTCGCCAAAGCCGTGTGAGATTCGGAACCGTTACCTGCCCGCGCGGGAACAATTCGGCCGCGGAGCGCGTTTCGGGGCAATGGCTCTCCCAGACATCGGCAAGATCGGCGTGTGGCTGCGCGCCGATGCGGCAACGGCGTCGGCGGCTCGGACCGCCGAGCGCCTCGGCTACGGAGCGGTGTGGATCGGCGGCTCGCCCAGCGGCGACCTCGAGCACGTGCGCGAGCTGCTCGCGGCGACGTCCATCCCCATCGCCACCGGCATCATCAACGTCTGGGCCTCCCCGGCCGAGCAGACCGCGCAGGCGTTCCTCGCGCTGCCCGATGCGTACCGCGAGCGGACCATCCTCGGCGTGGGCATCGGCCACCGCGAGGCGACCGCCGAGTACCGCTCGCCGTTCGCCACCCTCGAGAAGTACGTCGACGACCTGCTCGCCGCCGGCGTACCGCGCTCGCACGTCGTCCTCGCCGCGCTGGGCCCGCGAGTGATGCGGCTGGCCGGTGAGCGCACCGCCGGCGCGCACCCCTACTTCACGACGCCCGCGCACACCGCGCAGGCTCGGGAGATCCTCGGGGCCGGCCCGCTGCTGGCGCCCGAGCAGAAGGTGCTGCTGAACAGCGATCCCGACGAGGCGCGCCGGATCGCGCGGCCGACGGCCAAGCGGTACTTCGGTCTGCGCAACTACGCCGCCATGCTCAAGCGGTTGGGCTTCACCGACGCCGACCTCGCGGGCGAGGGCAGCGATCGCGCGGTGGACGCCGCCGTCGCGCACGGCGACGTGCACCGGGTGGCCGCCGTCGTCCGGGCGCACCTGGACGCCGGCGCCGATCATGTGTGCATCCAGCCGCTGGGCGACCTCGAGGCCGAGCTGACGGCGCTCGCCGACGTCCTGCCGGTGGCCACCCGCGGCTAGGACCCTTCACCCCTGCCCTGATGCGGTGGCTTCCGCCCCGCTATCGGCCCGATAGCGGGGCAGAAGCCACCGCCAGCGGGCCGAGCGGGGTGGAACCCACCGCGAGAGGTGGGCGGGTCTAGCCCTCCGAGGCGCCGAAGGCCTCGGCGACGCGCATCAGGTACTTGCCGTAGTCGGACTTCGCCAGTTCCGAGCCGAGGTCGTAGCAGGTCTGGGCATCGATGTACTTCATCCGCAGCGCGACCTCCTCGGGGCACGCGATGCGGACGCCGGTGCGGTGCTCGAGCACCTGCACGAACTGGCCGGCCTCCAGGAGCGAGTCGTGGGTGCCGGTGTCCAGCCACGCGAAGCCGCGGCCGAGGTCGACCAGCCGCGCGTCGTCCCACTTCAGGTACTGCTTGTTGACGTCGGTGATCTCGAGCTCACCGCGCGGCGAGGGCTCGAGGTTGGCGGCGATGTCCAGCACCCGGTTGTCGTAGAAGTACAGGCCGGTGATCGCGCGGTTGGAGCGGGGCTTCGCCGGCTTCTCCTCGATGGAGATCAACTTGCCCGAGCCGTCCGCCTCCCCGACGCCGTAGCGCTCGGGGTCCTTGACCTCGTAGCCGAACAGCGTGCAGCCGGCGACGTCCGCCGCCTCGCGCTGCAGCATGCTCGAGAAGCCCTGCCCGTAGAAGATGTTGTCCCCGAGCACCAGGGCGACCGAGTCGTCGCCGACGTGGTCGCGGCCCAGGATGAAGGCCTCCGCGAGACCGTTGGGCTGGGCCTGCTCGGCGTAGGTCAGGTTGATGCCCCACTGCGACCCGTCGCCGAGCAGCCGCTGGAAGCTCGGGAGATCGTGCGGGGTGGAGATGACGAGGATGTCGCGGATGTCGGCCAGCATCAGCGTGGACAGCGGGTAGTAGACCATCGGCTTGTCGTAGACCGGCAGCAGCTGCTTGCTCGACGCCTTGGTGATCGGGTGGAGCCGGGTTCCGCTGCCTCCGGCGAGGATGATGCCCTTCATGTGCGCGACCCTTCGGTTGGTGTGAGCAAGACCTAGCGGTAGTTCGTGAACTGCAGCGCGACGCCGAAGTCCTCGCTCTTCAGCAGCGCGATGACCTCCTGCAGCGCGTCCTTCTTCTTGCCCGTGACCCGCAGCTGATCGCCCTGGATCTGGGCCTGGACGCCCTTCAGGCCCGCATCGCGGATCGCCTTGGAGATCTTCTTGGCCTTCTCCGCGTCGATGCCCTCGATGATCTTGCCAGTCAGCTTGTACCCCTTGCCGGAGGACTGCGGCTCGCCGGCCTCGAACGCCTTGAGGCTGATGCCGCGCTTGACCAGCTTCTCCTTGAACACGTCCACCGCCGCCTTGATGCGGTCCTCGGTGGAGGAGGCGAAGGCGACCGCCTCGGTGCCCGACCACTCGATGGTGGTGTCGGTGCCCCGGAAGTCGAAGCGCTGCGCGAGCTCCTTCGAGGCCTGCTGCAGAGCGTTGTCGACCTCCTGGTGATCGACCTTGCTCACGACGTCGAACGACGGGTCTGCCATCTTGAAATCGCCTCCTGTAGTATGTTTCTCCGGACTGCGGGAGCCAAGTCTACCGAGGTGGAAGGCTCGCGTTCGTTCACGGCAGGTTGCCCGAGTGGCCAAAGGGAGCTGACTGTAAATCAGCCGCGCAAGCTTCGGGAGTTCAAATCTCTCACCTGCCACAGGGAAGGGCCCCGATCCGCACGGATCGGGGCCCTCTCTGTGTGCGGCGTGCCGGGACGGCGGCGTCAGCTCGAGGGCGTGCCCTCGACCCACTGGCCGGTGGCCGGGTCGACGTACGCCGAGTCGATGACCGTGCCCGCGCCGTCGGTCAGCACCGCCTGGTCGGCCGTGCCGTCCTCGTCGACGTCGGCGACCACCACGTAGTTGCCGTCGGAGGTCTCGACGACCGCCGTGTCGTTGTGGCCGTCACCGTCGAGGTCGTAGGTCGCGTTGAACTCGTACGACTTGCCGTCCACCTCCGCGGTGATCACGTCGTCGCTCGCCGGGCTCCCCCCGACCGCGTAGTCCGAGCCGTGGCTGTCGGCGTACGACCCGGCGCTGCCGGCGTCCGAGGCGCTGTAGTCCGAGGCGCTGGCGGAGTCCGACGATCCGTACTCGGTCGTGGTGGTGGTCGTGGTCGTGGTGGTCGTCTGCTTGTAGTACTCGTCGGAGCTCGCGCTGGAGTCGGAGGCGTCCGTGCTGCTCGCGTGCTCGTGGTAGTCGCCGTAGGCGGTGCCGGAGTCCGTCGTGTCGAACGACTCGTCGGAGGCACCCGCCGACGACGCCGGCGCGCTGTCGTCCCACGAGACGGACTGCACCATCGTGTCGGCCTGGCCGTCGCCGTCGGTGTCGGTGGGCGTGTTCACGACCTCGCCGGACGCGTAGTCCGAGCTGTCGATCTGCCCGTCGCCGTCGGTGTCCACGCCGTAGCTCATCTCGACCTGGTCCGCGAAGCCGTCACCGTTGGTGTCGTACTGGTCCATCACGATCACCGTGTCGGCCGCGCCGTCGCCGTCGGTGTCGGCGTTCACCACCACCGACGCGTGATCGGCGACGCCGTCGCCGTCGAGGTCGCCGTATGTCACGTCCGCCACGCCGTCCGCGACGCCGTCGCCGTCGATGTCGACCGAGTCCCCGTCGCTGATCCCGACGTCGAATCCGTCGGCGGCGACGTACTGCGCGTCCCCGCTCGAGGAGTCGTAGCCGGACGGCTGGCCACCGTCGTAGGCGGGATCGGTGCTGTCGAAGCTGGTGTTGTCGTGCTCGAAGGTGTCCATGGTGCTGTCCTTTGAGAGAAACCGGGGAGGGGAGAGATCTGCATATCCGGCCGGGGCCGGTTCAATGCCGGCGCCGGACGCCGACGGCCGGTACGACGTGGGACCCGCTGGTGTGGATCCATCGCGAGGGGAATCCTCGATGATCGCTAATCCTGACCGATGCCCACAGGGAAGTCGAGGGCGCGGCATAACGCGGATCACAGCCCACCCCGGTGTTGCCCGGCGACGCGTTCCGTGTAACCTCTTATGGTCTGCCTCGCGAGAGTGCAAAGGCCCCTTTAGCTCAGTCGGCAGAGCGTCTCCATGGTAAGGAGAAGGTCTACGGTTCGATTCCGTAAAGGGGCTCGGGCATAACCCGACGTGCCGTGGCGTTAGCCATGGTGTCGCGGCCGTGTAGCTCAGTTGGTAGAGCGCACGACTCATAATCGTGTGGTCACCGGTTCAAGTCCGGTCACGGCTACCGCAACCTCGAACGACTTTTGATGAAAGAGGCACCGACGTGGCTTCCACCGACGTACGACCGAAGATCACCCTGGCGTGCCAGGAGTGCAAGAACCGCAACTACATCACCAACAAGAACCGCCGCAACGACCCGGATCGGCTCGAGCTGAAGAAGTTCTGCCCGACCTGCCGCGCGCAGCGCGTTCACCGCGAGACCCGCTAGTCTCGCCGCATCGCTTCGCGAGGGCCACGCACCGACAGGTGCGTGGCCCTTCGCTTTGGGTGGCCTAGGCTGGGACGATGCCGCTTGATTCCAGCTTCATCGGCCGCGAGTACCCGCCGACGGCGCCGTACGAGGTCGGACGCGAGAAGATCCGTGAGTTCGCCGACGCGATCGGTGACGAGCACCCCGCCTACCGCGACGCCGAGGCCGCCCGCGGCCTGGGGCACCCGGACGTGATCGCGCCGCCGACCTTCGCGATCGTGGTCGCGATGCCGGTCGTCAACCAGGCGGCCTTCGACCCCGAGCTCGGCCTGGACTACACCAAGGTGGTGCACGGCGAGCAGAAGTTCAGCTACTCGCGACCCATCACCGCCGGTGACCGGCTGGTCGGCGTCCTGCACATCGACAACATCCGCAGCGCGGCCGGCAACGACATCCTGTCCGTGCGTGCCGAGGTCGGCACCGAGGCGGGCGAGCATGTCTTCACCTCGACCGGAATGCTGGTCGCGCGAGGAACGGCGGAGGAGAAGTGAGCATGCCACGCTACGCGGACGTCGAAGCCGGTACCGAGATCGCGGCGCGCGACCTGCCGATCAGGCGCGCCGACCTGGTCCGGTACGCCGGCGCCTCCGGGGACTTCAACGTCATCCACTGGAACGAGCGCGTCGCCCGCGAGGTCGGCCTGCCCAACGTGATCGCGCACGGGATGCTCACCATGGCCAAGGCCGCCAACCTCCTCGTCGAGTGGGCGGGCGACCCGGGCCGCGTCGAGGAGTACGGCGTGCGCTTCGCCAAGCCCGTGGTCGTGCCGGACGACGACGAGGGCGCCACGGTGACGGTCACCGCGAAGATCGCCAAGAAGCTCGAGGACAACCGGGTCCGCGTCGACATCGAGGCGCGCAGCGACGGCGAGAAGGTGCTCTCGCTCGCGCGCGCCGTCGTCCGCCTGGACTGAGCGCCGCCCCGGGGGCGTTGCGCGGCCCGCACCGCTGATGGGTACACTGGCACGCCGGGAGTCGCGGTTGGACTCCTGACCTGGCGTGCCCGATGGGCGCCTCGGGGGCGAAGGGGTGTGGCTCAATTGGTAGAGCAGCGGTCTCCAAAACCGCAGGTTGCAGGTTCGAGTCCTGTCACCCCTGCAAGTTCGCAGCATGCACATCGTCGGTAAACGGAAGGCTAGCGAGTGGCCAAGGACTCTCAGCGCGATTCGTCGTCGGACGACGAGCGCGAGCTGGACAACGTCGCCGACGGCACCGACGATCGTGGCGCCGACGACGAGGACGCCGCGCTCCTCGAAGAAGATCTGCACGAGGACGAGGACGACCTCGACGAGGACGACGTCGATCTCGACGAGGACGACCTCGACGACGAGGTAGCCGCCGGCGGGTCGACGAAGCGTGGGCGCGCCGCCGCGGCCGCGTCCGCCAGGAAGAAGGACGCGCCGACCGCGAAGCGCGAGGCGAAGCCGAAGACCAAGAGCGCCGTTCCCGGCGCGGCCCCCGGCTCGTTCCTGCAGCAGGTCGGCAACGAGCTGTCCAAGGTCGTCTGGCCGACCCGCAAGCAGATGATCACCTACACGAGCGTGGTGCTGGTCTTCGTCGTGGCGCTCGTCGCCGCCGTCTGGGGCTTCGACCTGGGCGTCGGCAAGCTGATGGACTGGATCTTCGCCTAGGGCCGCGGCTCTGCAGGCGACCCCCGCCGCCTTCGCGGCATCAACAAGGAAGTGAGCTACCCCGTGGCGCAGGAAGACATCGAGCGCGAGCCTCTCGAGGTCTCGCACGAGTCCGCAGCGTACGACGCGCTGCCGACGGACAACGACATCGACGCCGAGCTGGAGAGCATTCATCAGCCGGGCAGGGTCGAGATGGTCGAGATCAGTGACGAGTCCGCGACCGCGCAGGACGAGGACGCCGAGGACGCCGAAGCCGAGAGGGTCGACTCGCAGGACGCTACGGACGACGTCGAGACCCAGGACGAGCCGGTTGCCGAGGCTCCGGTCGCCGAGCAGCCCGTCGACATCGATGCCCCGGTCGACGAGGAGACCGAGCTGCGTGAGCGCTCGAAGATCGGTGACTGGTACGTCGTCCACTCGTACGCCGGGTACGAGAACCGCGTGAAGACCAACATCGAGTCGCGGCGCGAGACCTTCGACATGGAGGACTACATCTACGAGGTGGCCGTCCCCACCGAAGAGGTCACCGAGATCAAGAACGGCAAGCGCGTCAAGGTCAACCGCAAGCCGTACCCCGGGTACGTGCTCGTGCGGATGGACCTGACGGACGAGTCGTGGAACGTCGTCCGCAACACGCCCAACGTCACCGGGTTCGTCGGGGGCATGTCGCGCCCGTCGCCGGTTCCGGTGAACGACGTCGTGAAGATGATCATCCGCTCGCAGCCGCAGCCTGCGGAGCAGAACGTCGCCAGCTCGGCCGGCGAGGCCGCGCTCACCGGACAGGCCGCACCGAAGATCGAGGTCGACTTCGAGGTCGGCGAGTCGGTCACCGTCATGGACGGCCCGTTCGCGACGCTGCCGGCGTCCATCAGCGAGGTCATGCCCGAGCAGCAGAAGCTCAAGGTGCTCGTCTCGATCTTCGGCCGCGAGACCCCGGTCGAGCTCGGCTTCAACCAGGTCTCCAAGATCTGACTCGTCGGTCTGCGCCGGCCGCGGTGTGATGTTGCCGCCGCGGGCTCGCGCAGCCCGGCGTTGATGCGTATCCTTAACAGGTTGCCGTCTGCCCGAAAGGGCGCCGGTGGCCCGGTGCAGTCGGCGTGCCAACACTGGTCGGCCGTGCCGGACGCAAGTTCCCAACATCGCAGAGGACTGGAAGAAACATGCCTCCCAAGAAGAAGGTCGCTGGTCTGATCAAGCTTCAGATCCAGGCCGGCCAGGCAAACCCGGCGCCGCCGGTGGGCCCCGCGCTCGGCCAGCACGGCGTCAACATCATGGAGTTCTGCAAGGCGTACAACGCGGCGACCGAGTCGCAGCGCGGCAACGTCATCCCCGTCGAGATCACCGTCTACGAGGACCGCTCCTTCACGTTCGTCACCAAGACGCCGCCGGCTGCCCGCCTGCTGCTGAAGGCCGCCGGTGTGCAGAAGGGCTCGGGCGAGCCGCACACCAAGAAGGTCGCGAAGGTCACCCGCGCGCAGGTGCGCGAGATCGCCGAGCAGAAGATGGAAGACCTCAACGCCAACGACGTCGATCAGGCCGAGAAGATCATCGCCGGCACCGCCCGCTCGATGGGCATCGAGGTGGCCGGCTAGTCCAGCCGGTCGCTCCGTGGGAGAGCCACGCGCTGGCTCGTAGACCACAGCTACAAGGGGAGCCCGGTTAGGCCGGGCGCCCACTCATCACACTTGGAGAAACCATGAAGCGCAGCAAGGCATACCGCGACGCCGCGGAGAAGGTCGATCGCTCGAAGCTCTACAGCCCGCTGGAGGCGGCGGGTCTGGCCAAGGAGACCTCGACGACGAAGTACGACGCAACGGTCGAAGTCGCCATGGTCCTCGGCGTCGACCCGCGCAAGGCGGACCAGATGGTCCGCGGGACGGTCAACCTGCCGCACGGCACCGGCAAGACCGCCCGCGTCATCGTGTTCGCCGTCGGTGAGAAGGCCGCCGAGGCCGAGGCCGCCGGCGCGGACGTCGTCGGCTCGGACGACCTGATCGAGAAGATCACCGGTGGCTTCCTCGACTTCGACGCCGCCATCGCCACGCCCGACCAGATGGCCAAGGTCGGCCGCGTCGCGCGCATCCTCGGCCCCCGCGGCCTGATGCCGAACCCAAAGACCGGCACCGTCACCCCCGACGTCGCCAAGGCCGTCGCGGACATCAAGGGCGGCAAGGTCAACTTCCGCATCGACAAGCAGGCCAACCTGCACCTGATCATCGGCAAGTCGTCGTTCGACGAGAAGAAGCTGGTGGAGAACTACGGCGCCGTCCTCGACGAGGTGCTGCGCTCGAAGCCGTCGGCCGCGAAGGGCAAGTACATCAAGAAGATCGCCTTCTCGACGACCATGGGCCCGGGCATCCTGGTCGACCCCAACCGCACCCGCAACCTCACTGAGGACGCGGTCGGCTAGCAGCACCGGAGCCCTCCGAAGCCGCACGTCAAGGCGCCCATCCCCGAGGGGATGGGCGCCTTCGTCGTCTGAGTGTGACCTGAACGACTAGTTGACACCCGAATCAGGTCGGGAATACAGTCCCGACAATCGCGTCAGCGGTGGGTCAGTCGAGTCGTCCAGTCGATAGGGAGATAACCGGTGCGAAACAGGATCTTGTCAGTTGCCGCCGCAACCACGCTCATCCTCACGTTGGGTGCCTGCGGGGGACGCGACGATTCGTCGAAGGCCTCCGGCTCCTGCGACCAGGGCATCACCGACTCCGAGGTGAAGCTCGGCATGAGCGTCCCGATGTCCGGCGCGGGCGCCGCCTACGGCGTCCTGCAGGACTCGTCGAAGGCCGTGTTCGAGCAGGTGAACGCGGACGGCGGCGTGAAGATGGCCGACGGCAAGAAGCGCAAGATCACCCTCATCGCCGAGGACGACGCCTACGACCCCGCCAAGACGGTCAGCAACACCAAGAAGCTGGTCGAGCAGGACAAGGTCTTCGCCATGTACAGCGTGCTCGGGACGTCGCCGAACCTCGCGATCGCCGACTACGCGAAGGGCAAGGGCCTGCCGGTGCTCTTCTCGCAGACCGGGACCGATGAGTTCCTGAAGATGCACAAGGACAACAACTGGATCGTCGGCTACCTGCCGCAGTACGGCTTCGAGGCGAAGGTGATGGCCAAGTACGTCCTCGACCACAAGCCCAACGGCAAGGTCGCGATCCTCTACCAGAACGACGGCTTCGGCAAGGGCATGGTCGCCAACTTCAAGAAGGACTTCGAGGGCACCGGCGTCACCATCGTCAGCGAGCAGGGCTACGAGCAGTCCGGCGGCTCGATCGACTCGCAGATCGTCAACATGCAGAGCTCGGGCGCGGACGTGTTCCTGGACTACGCAACCGGCACGTTCATGACGCAGTCGCTGAAGAAGAAGGGCGAGCTGGGCTGGTCCCCGCTCACCCTGCTCACCTCCGGCTCGAGCGACGCCTCGACGCTGGTCGCCCCCGCGGGCCCGGCCGGCACGACCGGCGCCCTGACGTTCAAGTGGGCCAAGGATCCCACCGACCCCGCGTTCGCCGGCGACCCGGACGTCAAGCAGTGGAACGAGTTCGCCAGCACGCACGGCCTCAAGCCGCAGAACGGCATCGCCAACAGCGGCTGGATGACGGCCAACCTGATGGTCGAGACCCTCAAGGAGACCGACGGCTGCAAGCGCAAGGATCTGCTGGACGCCGTCTACAACCTCAAGAACGTCAAGGTCCCCGGGCTGCTCGAGGGCGTCACGGTCAACATGAAGCCCGACTACCCGTACATCTTGACCCGCGTCCAGATGCAGAAGTTCGACGGCAGCCACTGGACGGCGGAGGGGGGCATCCTCAAGCGCGAGGACATGAAGTGACGGCGACGGAGGCGATGCCGGCGAGCCAGTCGCCGGCATCCCACGAGGCGCTGCTGCGGGTCTCCGACATCCGCCTCAGCTTCGGTGGCGTCAAGGCTCTGGACGGGCCGAGCCTGCAGATCCGCAAGGGCGAGGTCTGCGGGCTGATCGGCCCCAACGGAGCGGGCAAGACGACACTGTTCAACTGCATCAGCCGCCTGTACCAGCCGGACTCCGGCTCGATCACGCTGGGTGACGTCGACCTGCTGCACGTGCGCACCGACCAGATCTCCCGGCACGGCATCGCGCGGACCTTCCAGAACGTCGGCCTGTTCCCGTCGATGACCGTTCTGGAGAACGTCATGACCGGGGCGTACCACCGCACGCGGGCCGGCTTCTGGGCCAGCGGGCTCGGGCTGCCGAAGGTCCGCTCGCAGGAGGTGCGCGAGCTCGAGAAGGCCCGCGAGATCCTCGACGAGCTCGGGCTGGCGTCGGTCAGCAGCTCCTACCCGGCCGGTCTGCCGTACGGCACGCTGAAACGCGTGGAGCTGGCCCGCGCGCTGATGTCCGAGCCGCAGCTGCTCATGCTCGACGAGCCGGCCAACGGCCTGATCCATGAAGAGGTGATGGAGCTCGCGGCCCTCATCAAGCGGCTCTCGCGCGAGCGCTCGTTCGCCGTGCTGCTGGTCGAGCACCACATGGCCATGGTCATGTCGGTGTCCGACTTCGTGGTGGTGCTGAACTTCGGTCGGGTCATCGCCGAGGGGCTGCCGGCCGACGTCCGCGCCAACCCGGCCGTGATCGAGGCATACCTCGGGGGAGAACAGTGAGCCTGCTGAACGTCGAGTCGCTGCACGCCGGCTACGGTCCCGTCGAGGTGCTGCACGGCATCGACTTCTCCGTCGACAAGGGCGAGGTGTTCGTCGTGCTCGGCGCCAACGGCGCCGGCAAGACCACCCTGCTGCGCGCGCTCAGCGGCATCATCCCGGGCCGCGGCACGGTCTCGCTCGAGGACCGGTCGCTGATCGGCCTGGCCAGCGAACGCATCGCGGGCCGCGGCGTGAGCCACGTCCCGCAAGGACGCGGCACCTTCTCGGACCTGAGCGTCGAGGACAACCTGCGCGTCGGCGCCTACCTCGTGAAGGACAAGCAGGCGGTGCGGGCCTCGATGAACCAGTGGTTCGAGATCTTCCCACGGCTCGAGGAGCGCCGGGCCCAGCTCGCCGGCAGCCTGTCCGGCGGCGAGCAGCAGATGCTGGCGATCGCCCGCGCGCTCATGCCGGGGCCGAAGCTGCTGCTGCTGGACGAACCGTCGCTCGGGCTCGCGCCGAACACGACCCGCGACCTGTTCGACTCGCTGCGCGAGGTCAACGAGCGGACCGCCACGACCATGCTCGTGGTCGAGCAGAACGCGCATCTCGCTCTGGCTCTCGGGTCCAAAGCGATGGTCATCGAGTCCGGGAAGGTCGTCGCGCGGGGGACCGCCGACGAGCTCGAGCGGGACGATGCCGTGCGCAAGGCCTATCTCGGCTACTGAGGAAAGGGAGACGACGTGCATCAGTTCTTCCAGCAGCTGCTCGACGGCATCGCATCGGGCGCGCTGTACGGAGCGATGGCGCTGAGCATCGTGCTCGTCTATCGGGCGTCGGGCATCGTGAACTTCGCCCAGGGCGAGATGGCGATGTTCGCCGCGTTCATCGCGTGGCAGAGCTACGCGTGGGGTCTGCCGATTCTGGTGGCGATCCTGATCGCGATGGTGGTCGCGTTCTTCGCGGGGGCGGTCTTCGAGCGGGTGCTCATCCGGCCGTTCGGCACCGAGCCGTCGGGTCACGCCGCCCTCGTCATCGTCACGCTCGGACTGATGCTCATGCTCAACAGTGGTGCTGCGTGGATCTGGGGCCACCTGGTGAAGGAGGTTCCCCCGGTGTTCGGTGGCGGCGCCATCTCCATCGCGGGCGGCTCGATGTCGCGGCAGAACCTGGGCATCATCCTCGTGGTGGCGGTCGGCGCCGCGGTGCTGTTCGTGCTGCTGCAGCGCACCAAGTCCGGCCTGGCGATGCGTGCCGCGGCGAGCAACCCGGAATCGGCCCGGCTCTCCGGGATCCCGGTCGGCCGCATGCTGATGATCGGCTGGGCCCTCGCCGGGGCCATCGGCGCCCTGGTCGGTGCCCTCGCCGCGCCGACGCTGTTCCTGCAGCCGAACATGATGGCCACGCTGCTGATGTACGCTTTCGCGGCCGCGACGCTGGGCGGGTTCGACAGCCCGGTCGGCGCCCTGGTGGGCGGCTTGATCGTCGGGGTGTCCGAGAACCTCGCCGGCACCTACATCGGCTTCATCGGCAACGAGTTCAAGCAGGCGGTGGCGTTGTTCATCATCATGGTCGTCCTGCTCGTCAGACCGCAGGGGCTGTTCGGATCGAGGACGGTGACGCGAGTATGACGACGAAGACGGCGCGCGCGCAGGGCGGTGGCCGATCGCGCAAGGGCCTGCTCAAGCGGCTGGCCGCCCCGGTACGTCCGCTCGACGCGCCGATCTGGCTGCGGCTCGGGACGTTCGCGGTGGTGCTGGCGATCGGCGTGCTCATCCCGCTGAACTCGCCCACCTACGTGAACTTCGACCTCAGCATGGTGATGGTGTACGCCATCGTCGGCATGGGACTGAACCTGCTGACCGGCTTCAACGGGCAGATCTCCCTCGGGCACAGCGCGTTCTTCGCCACCGGTGCGTACATCGCGGCGGTGATGATCAAGAACGACTACAACTACCTGCTCACCATCCCGATCGCGGTCGTCGTCACGTGGGTGCTGGGCTACCTGTTCGGGATGCCGGCGCTGCGGCTGCGCGGTCTGCAGCTGGCGCTGGTGACCCTGTCGCTGGCCATCGTGACCCCGGCGCTGATCAAGCGGCTGGACAACATCACCAAAGGCCAGGAGGGCATCAACGTCTTCCTGCCCGAGCCGCCCGCCTGGACCGGGCTGGCCGCCGACCAGTGGGTGTACTTCATCTGCCTGATCGCGCTCGCGATCGCGTGGATACTGACGCGCCGGCTGTCCACCGGCCGGGTCGGCCGGTCGCTGGTCGGCATCCGCAACAACGAGCTGGTGGCGCAGACCCTCGGGGTCCGGGCGTCGCGGGTCAAGACGGGCGTGTTCGCGCTGAGCGCGGCGTACGCCGGGTTCGCCGGCGTGCTCTACACCTACGTCGTGCAGTTCGTCGGCCCGGACTCGTTCGGGCTGGTCATGGCCATCACGTTCATCTCGATCATCGTCGTGGGCGGCCTCGGGACGATCTCGGGGGCGATTCTCGGGGCGGCCTTCATCCAGTACCTGCCGAAGGTGACCTCCGGCGCGGGCGACTCGGCGGCCGGCTTCTTCTACGGGCTCGCGCTGGTCGCCTTCATGTTCCTGATGCCCTCCGGCATCGCCGGGCTGATCAACCTCGCGCTCGGCCCGATGGTGCGACGGCTGCCGGGCCGGCGTCCGCTGGCGGCCGCGCCCGTGGGCTCCGGCGACATGGCCCAGGTCGCCGACGCGCCTGGTGACGAGCCGGCGGAGCCGGCCGAGGGGGCGGCGGAGCCGGGTGCGATGAGCGCGCCCCGCGCCGGCGGCGCGGACTCCTCGGGCTAGCGAGGCCGCCCGCCGGCGCGGGGCCTGCCCGAGGCTACTTCCGGGCCTCTTCGCGCAGCGGCGCCTTGAGCACCTTGCCGGAGGCGTTGCGGGGCAGCGCGCCGGTCAGCAGCACCTTCGACGGCTTTTTGTAGGACGCGATCCGGTCCTTGGTGAAGTCGATGATCTCGTCGACGGTCGGCGGGTCGTTCTCGTCGCGCGGGACGACGAAGGCGACCGGCGTCTCGACCCACTTCTCGTGCGGCGCGCCCACGACCGCGACCTCGAGGACCTTGGGGTGGTCGGCGATGGCGTTCTCGATCTCCGAGGAGTAGATGTTCTCGCCGCCGGAGATGATCATGTCCTTCACGCGGTCGACCACGTACAGGAAGCCCTCCTCGTCCATCCGCACCAGGTCGCCGGAGTGGAACCAGCCGCCGCGGAACGCCTCCTCGGTGGCCTCGGGGTTGTTCCAGTAGCCGATCATCGCGCCGGGTCCGCGGTACACGATCTCGCCCACCTCGCCGAGCGGGACGTCGTTCATCGCCGGGTCGACGATCCGCATCGCCACCAGCGGCACCGGCTTGCCGACCGAGCCGAGCTTGCGGACGGCGTCCCGCCCGGGAAGCATCGTGGTCACCGGCGACATCTCGGTCTGGCCGAACGTGCAGACGTTCTTGGCGTTCGGGAACGTCTCGGCCATCGCCCGCAGGATCGCCGGCGTCGCGGGCGAGGCGCCCCAGGCGATCGTCGTCAGCCGCAGGTCGCGCTCGGCGATGCCCGGCACGGAGCACACCGCCTGCCACTGCGTGGGCACCAGGAAGACGCTGGTGATGCGCTCCTCCTCGAGGACGTCGAGCAGCCGCACGGGGTCGAACATGCCGGTCGGCATGATGACCGCCGGCGCGCCCACGATGATGGCCGGCAGCGAGTTGCCGACGCCGGCGATGTGGAACAGCGGCGGGGTGACCAACCGGATGTCCGACTCGAGCATCTCGTCGGCGGCCACCAGCCCGGTCATCGTCTGCGCGACGATGTTCTTGTACGTCAGCATCGAGCCCTTCGGGCGCCCGGTTGTGCCCGAGGTGTACATGATGAGCGCGAGGTCGTTCTCGTCCTCCGGACCCGGGGCGGTGCTCGGCTCGTGCGCCGCGATCTCCGCCTCGTAGGACAGCGCGTCCGAGCCGGCGGCGGCGGGATCGTCGCCGACCACGAGCGCGGCGATCGGGCGCTCGGCGTTCTCGCGGACGTCGGCGATCAGCCCCGCGAGCGACTGCTCGACGACGATCGCGGTGGCGCCGGAGTCCTCGGCGAGGAACTGGACCTCGCGCGCGACCAGCCGGAAGTTGATCGGCACGGCGACGGCACCGAGCACGTTGGTGGCGATCAGCGCCTCGAGGAACTCCGGCCGGTTCGTGATCATGATGATGACGCGGTCACCGGCACCCACCCCGAGGTCCGCGAGCGCCGCCGCGAGCCGCCGCGCGCGGTCGGCGAGCTGCGACCACGTGATGGTGGCGCCCTCGAAGCGCAGCGCCACGCCGTCCGGCGTCATGAACGCGTGCCGATCGAGCTGGTGCACCCAGTCGAGCCCGGTGCTCGGCGGTCCGGTGAGAGTCCCGGCGGGGTTCGGCATGGGTGGTTCCTCCAGTACGACGAAACATGACTTGTACGTCATGTCTACTACGTCGTCCGCGCGGTGCGTAGGCTTCCGGCCACATTTGTGCCGGCCGACCGAGAGCAGGTGGCCCCCGATCGGGATCTGCGGGGGAGTGCGACACGGTAATCGCCGGCGGATTCACGCGGTCGTCGCAACGCCTGTTGTTTTTGGCGGCGTTGAGAGTACCTCGTTGAGGACTTCGGCTGGT
>NZ_WBKP01000036.1 GCF_009602465.1 Cumulibacter manganitolerans
GGGTCGAGCTCCCGCGCGAAGAACGAGGACGCCGCCAACAGGATCTCGTTCGCGCGCTTCAGCTCGCGGTTCTCCGCTTCCAGTGCCTTGATCCGGGCGGCATCGCTTGTGGTGGTCCCGGGCCGTTCGCCGGCGTCGATCGCGGCCTGCTTGCACCAGCCACGCAGCGTGTCGGCGTTGACGCCTACCCGCTGCCCGATCCGGCGCACTGCCGCGTTCAACGACAGCTCCGGATCTTCTTTTCGGGCCTCGGCAACCAGCCGCATCGCGCGCTCACGAAGCTCCGGCGGATACTTCTTCGGTGCTGGCATGACCCCATCCTCCGTGGAATCAGACCCTCCACCAAACCCGGGGCGATTCAGCTACGCCAATACCTACCCAAAGGCACCGATCTGAGCTTCTACGGACCCGGCATGCTCGACCAGATCGCCCATCAGCTCAACTCCCGGCCCCGCAAGCGGCACGACTGGAAGACACCAGCCGAAGTCCTCAACGAGGTACTCTCAACGCCGCCAAAAACAACAGGCGTTGCGACGACCGCGTGAATCCGCCCCGGGTTTCGGTACCGAAGCACGCCGCGAACGGGGACGACGCGCCGCAGCCGCGAACGTCGCCCGGCTATCCCCAGGTGGTCAACCACATGCGCTGCGACAGCTCGCCACTGTCCAGCGGAGTGCCGTTGAGGACGGGAAGGAAGAACGCGAACAGCACGACGACGACCGCGAGATAGGTAGCGACCCCGGCGGCGCCGAGCTTCCGCCGGAATGCCGAGTCCTCCGGCCTGCCCAGAACGTCCTGCAGGCACAGCACGATGGCGAGGATGAAGAACGGGACCACGGGCGCCATGTAGAACATGAACATGGTGCGTTCGGTGTTGATGAGCCACAGCGCCCAGCCCGCGACGATCCCGGCGATCACCGCCCCGGCGACCCAGTCGCGGCGGGTCACCAGCCGCCACGCGGCCCACAGCGCGGCGAGAGCGAACGCCCACCACAGCGCGGGGTTGCCGATCATGGTGACGACCCGGTAGAGCTCGGCACCGCCCTCGGTCACCTGGTCCTTCACCATGAGCACTGGCCGGCCGTCGAGCAGCCAGGACCACGGGCCGGACTCCCACGGGTGCGGGCTGGAGAGACCGTTGTGGAACTTCAGCCACTCGCCCTGCATGTGCCACATGGAGCGGATCGCCTCGGGGATGAACGGATAGTCGGTCGCGCGGCCCTCCGCCCAGTGCCGGCCCTGAGCGGTCTCCCCGGCGAACCAGCCGATCCAGCTGGCCAGGTAGGCGATGACCGGTACGACACCGAGGTCCCAGAACGCGAAGGGCAGCGACCGGCGGGCGGCCACGAGGTACGGGCGGGCCAGCCCGATCAGCCGGTAGGCGCCGACGTCCCACCACACGCACAGGATCGCGAACAGCGCGAGGAAGTACGCCCCGCTCCACTTGACCGAGACCGCGAGCCCGAAGCAGACGCCGGCCGCGAGGCGCCACCAGCGGAACCCGACGCGTGGGCCCCAGCGCCCGTACGGCTCCGCGGCCCCATACGCCGCGGCGAGCTGCCGACGGAACCGGTCGCGGTCGAGCACCAGGCAGGTGAACCCGGCCAGCACCCATGCCTGCAGGAAGATGTCCAGGATGCCGGTGCGGCTCAGCGCGAAGGAGAAGCCGTCGCAGGCCAGCATCAGTCCGGCGGCGAGACCCAGGAACGTCGATCGGGTGAGCCGGCGTACGACGAAGATCAGCAGCGCGATCGCCGCAAGCCCGGCGAGCACGCTGCTGAACCGCCAGCCGATCGGGTTGTAGCCGAACAGCCACTCGCCGAACGCGATGTTCCACTTCCCGAACGGCGGGTGGACGATGAAGTAGTAGGCGCGGTTCTCCTCGAACCCGTACCGCAGGATCTGGTCGGCCTCGGGCACGTAGTACGCCTCGTCGAAGACCAGCCGCGTGGGGAAGCGCAGATCGATCAGCCGGACCAGACCGGCCACCGCGACGACGAGCGCGGTCGTGAGCCAGGCGGTGATGCGGTCGTTCGGCATCGGCGGTGCCAGCCGGCGGACGACGCGCTCCCGGTGCTCGCGATCGACGTCCGGGGCGAGCGCGGGTCGCTCCTCCCGACCGGCCGCGCCGTCGGTCTCGGCGGCGGCGGTCGTGCGCACGTCGGTAGTCACGGGGTAGATCGTAGGCTGGCCCGGTGAGTGACGAGGTCAACGGCCGCAGCCCCCACCCGGCCGATCGGGCCATCCCGCCGGGAACGCTGGCGGTCGCCGGCACCCCGCTGGGCAACCGGGGCGACGCCACCGACCGGCTGCGTGCTGCCCTCGCGGACGCCGACGTCGTGGCGGCCGAGGACACCCGCCGCACGCGGCGGCTCGCCGCGGACCTCGACGTGGTCATCCGCGGGCGGCTGGTGTCCTACTACGACCAGGTGGAGGCACAGCGCGCGCCCGAGCTCGTCGAGGCCCTGCGCGGCGGGCAGAGCGTGCTCCTCGTGACCGACGCCGGTATGCCATCGGTGTCCGACCCCGGCTACCGGATCGTGGAGGCGGCCGTCGCCGCCGGCCTGCTGGTCACCTGCCTGCCCGGTCCGTCCGCGGTCACGGTGGCGCTCGCGCTGTCGGGGCTGCCCAGCGACCGGTTCTGCTTCGAGGGCTTCCTGCCGCGCAAGCCGGGGGAGCGCGCCCGGCTGCTCGCCGAGCTGGCCACCGAGCGGCGCACCGTCGTGCTGTTCGAGGCGCCGCACCGGATCGAGGCGATGCTGCGCGCGTGCGCCGACGCCCTCGGCGGCGACCGGCGGGCGGCCGTGTGCCGGGAGCTGACGAAGACCTACGAGGAGGTACGGCGCGGCACCCTCGCCGAGCTGGCCGACTGGGCGGCCGACGGCGTGCGCGGCGAGATCACCGTCGTCATCGCCGGCGCGGGGGAGGCGCGCGGGCTCACAACGGGGCAGCTGGTCGAGATGGTCGAGCGCGAGGTCGCGTCGGGCTCCAGCAAGAAGGACGCCGTCGCCCTCGTCGCGGCGTCCACCGGGACGCCGAAGCGGACGGTGTTCGAGGCCTACCACTCCCGCTGAGCGCGGATGCCCGCTCCGGCGTCGCCTACAGCCAGTGGTTGCGCTTGAAGCCGCGGTACAGCAGCACGCAGATCGCCACGATGATCGCGATGATCAGCGGATAACCGAACCGCCACCCGAGCTCGGGCATGTGCTTGAAGTTCATCCCGTAGATCCCGGCCACGGCCGTCGGCACGGCGCCGATCGCGGCCCACGAGGTGATCTTGCGCATGTCCTCGTTCTCCGACAGCGAGATCCGGGCGATCGAGGCCTGCAGGATGGAGGACAGCAGCTCGTCCAACCCGGAGATCGTGTCCCGCACCCGACCGAGGTGGTCGTTCACGTCCCGGAAGTAGTCGTGGATCGGATCCGGGATCTGCGGCATCGGCCGGGTGGCCAGGTTGTGCAGCGGCATCGACAGCGGGCCGACAGCCCGCTTGAGCTCGAGCAGCTCGCGCTTGAGCTGGTAGATGCGGCCGACGTCCTGCTGCTTGCGCTGAGGCGAGAAGACGCTCGCCTCGAGCTCGTCGAGGTCGGTCTCGACCTCGGTGCACACGTCGAGGTAGCGGTCGACGATCACGTCGCAGATCGCGTACATCACCGCGGCGGGGCCCAGCTTGAGGAGATCCCGGTCCTGGTTCTCCAGTCGGTTGCGCAGGCCCCCGAACTCGCCGAAGTTGCCGTGCCGCACGGTGATCGCGAAGTACGGCCCGATGAAGACCATCACCTCGCTCGTCCCGATCACCTCGCTGGTCGCGGTGAGCTCGTCGTGCTCGACGTACCGCGCCGTCTTCAGCACCATGAACAGGGTGCCGGCGTAGTCCTCGAGCTTCGGACGGTTGTGCGTCGACACGGCGTCTTCGACCGCGAGCGGATGCAGCCCGAACTCGGCGGCGACCGATTCGAGCTCGGCCTGGGTGGGCTCGTGCAGGCCCATCCACACGAACCCGCCCTCGTTCCGCGCCAACTCGGCCGCCTCCCGGTAGCTGCCTCCGCGGTGGATCACGGCGCCGTCGCGATAGACCGCCAGCCCCATGACCGCGTCGTGCCGCGGCTCGGAGGACGTGACGACCGCCAGCGGCTTGCGGCGGACGACGGCCAGCGGGTTCAGGGGTACGCGGCTGCGCCACGGCTGCTCGTTCGTGCTCATGACACCTCCGACGGCGCAGTGTGATCCGGCCACTACCCTAGAGGGCATGCCTGAAACCTCGGCGAAGTCATTCTTCATCACGACGCCTATCTATTACGTGACCGCAGCACCGCACATCGGAAGCGCCTACACGACCACCGCGGCCGACGTCCTCGCCCGCTGGCACCGCCACCGGGGCGAGCGGGTGTTCTTCCTGACCGGCACGGACGAGCACGGCCAGAAGGTGCTGCGGACGGCGGAGAAGAACGGCAAGAGCCCGCAGGAGTTCGTCGACGGGCTGGTCGAGTCGGAGTGGAAGCCGGCGTGGGACCTGCTCGACATCCGCTACGACCGGTTCATCCGCACCACCGACGACGACCACGTGCGGCAGGTCCAGGAGTTCTGGCAGCGCGTCTACGACAACGGCTACGTCTACGAGGGCGAGTACTCCGGCAAGTACTGCGTCGACTGCGAGGAGTTCAAGAGCGACGACGACCTCGACGCCGAGGGCAACTGTCTGATCCACGAGCGTCCCGCCGAGACCATCACCGAGAAGAACTGGTTCTTCAAGCTCAGCGAGTTCGCTGACCGGCTGCTTGAGCTGTACGAGTCGGTGCCGGACTTCATCGCGCCGCAGGCCAGCCGCAACGAGATCCTCAACTACGTCCGGTCCGGCCTGCACGACCTGTCCATCTCGCGCTCGTCGTTCGACTGGGGCATCAAGGTCCCCTGGGACAACAGCCAGGTGCTGTACGTGTGGATCGACGCCCTGCTGAACTACACCAGCGCGGCGAAGATCTTCGACGACCCCGAGGCGTTCGCGCAGATCTGGCCGGCCACGCACCTGATGAGCCGCGACATCCTGCGCTTCCACTCGGTGATCTGGCCGGCGATGCTCATGGCCGCGGGCGAGCAGCCGCCGCGCCGGGTCTACGTGCACGGCTACCTGCTCGTCGGCGGCAAGAAGATGGCCAAGAGCAACGCGACCGCCATCCACCCCCGCGAGATCGTCGACACGTTCGGTGCCGACGCCTACCGCTACTACTTCATGAAGGCGATCCCGTTCGGCTCCGACGCGTCGTTCTCCTGGGAGCACCTGCACGCGGTCTACACCGACGAGCTGGCCAACAATCTCGGCAACCTGGCCAGCCGGGTCGCCGCGATGATCGGCAAGTACTTCGACGGCAAGCTGCCGGCGCCCGGCGCGCTGACCAACGAGGACGGCGCGATCGCCGACCAGCTGCAGAAGGCCGCGCAGAAGGCGGACGTCGCGATCAGCCGTCTGCAGATCCACGAGGCGATCACGGCGACCCACGACTTCGTCACCGCCGTGAACGGCTACGTGACCGAGCAGCAGCCGTGGAAGGTCGCCAAGGACGACTCGCCGCTGGCCACCGAACGGCTCGCCACCATCCTGTACGTCTGCGCGGAGTCGCTGCGTGCCGTCAGCGTGCTGCACAGCTCGGTGATGCCCACCGCCGCCGCGCGGCTGTGGGAGTCGCTCGGCGCGCCGGAGTCGCTGGGCAGCCTCGAGGACCAGCCGATCTCGAGCGCGGCCGACTGGGGCCTGCTGCCCGCCAGCTCGACGGTGACCAAGGGAGCGGTGCTGTTCCCCCGCATCGAGGCGGACGTCGAGGTCGGCGCCTAGGTGGGCAAGAGCAAGAGCCAGCTGGAGCGCGAGAAGCAGCCACCTGAGCCGCCGGCCGCGCTGCCGGTCGCCGTACCGGACAACCACACGCACCTCGACATCGTCATCGACTGGATCGGCGGGACGCCGACCGAGCACCTCGACGCCGCCGAAGCGGTCGGCGTCGACCGGATCGTCCAGGTCGGCACCGACGCGGAGTCCTCCCGGTGGGCCGCGCGGCTCGCGGCCGCCGACCGGCGTGTGCTCGCCGCGGTCGCCCTGCACCCCAACGACGCGCCCCGCCTCGGGGCCGGTCTCGACGACGCGCTCGCCGTCATCGACGAGCTCGCGGCCCAGCCGCGGGTCCGCGCCGTCGGCGAGACCGGGCTGGACTTCTTCCGCACCCGAGAGGACGACGGGCACCGCGTCCAGCGCGAGTCGTTCGCGCGGCACATCGACATCGCCAAGCGGCACGGCCTCGCGCTGATGATCCACGACCGCGACGCCCACCAGGCGGTCTTCGACGTCCTGGACGCCGAGGGCGCCCCGGAGCAGGTCGTGTTCCACTGCTTCTCGGGAGATGCGGACATGGCACGCTACTGCGCCGACCGCGGCTGGTACCTGAGCTTCGCCGGCAACTCCACGTTCAACGCCTCGACGCCGCTGCGCGAGGCGTACTGCGCGGCCCCGCGCGAGCTGCTGCTCGCGGAGACCGACGCCCCGTTCCTGACACCGATGCCGCACCGGGGACGCCCGAACGGTCCGTACCTGACGCCGCTGACCGTCGAGCGGATGGCCGCCGAGCGCGGCGAGGACCTGGCCGAGCTCTGCCAGGCGCTCAGCGACAACGCCGAGCGGGTGTACGGCGGCTGGTAGTTCCCTTCGTCACGATCCGAGCGCGCTGGGGTAGCGGTGCCGTGACCGGTCCGTTATAGTCCTGTAACCGAACCGGTCAGGGTGGGGAGCCCGAGGGCGGGTCATGACGACCCGAGTAACGCGTGCCGGCGACTGCCTACGGATGGTTGCCATGTCCCCTGCCTGCGAAGTGCAATCATCGGAGCAAAGTGCGTCGTATCTATCGCGCGGGCCTGTCGGCCCTCGCCGTGACCGCCGTCGTCGGCGGCACGGTCGCGTTCAAAGCCCTCGACAAGTCCGTCGACATCGTCGTCGACGGCAAGCCGCAGACCGTCTCGACCTACGCCTCGACGGTGGAAGGCGTCCTGAAGGACGCTGACATCAAGGTGGCGAAGCGTGACGAGGTCACCCCGTCCGTCCACTCGGCGGTCGCCGACGGAGGCAAGATCAACCTGACCCGCGCCCGCATGGTCGACTACAAGGTCGACGGCGCGCAGAACCGCCAGTGGGTCACTGCGCTGACCGTCGCGGAGGCGCTCGACCAGCTCGGCATCTCCGACAACGCGAAGGTGTCGGCCTCCCGCTCGCAGCGCATCCCGCTGCAGGGCGCCTCGATCGAGATCACGACGGCCAAGGACGTCACGATCAACGTCGACGGCTCGAGCATCGCGGCGTCGTCCACCACCGGTGACGTGCGGACGCTGCTGTCCGAGCAGGGCATCACGCTGGAGCAGCAGGACTACACCGATCCCGCGCTCGAGACGGCCCTCACGCCGGGCATGACGGTCACCGTCAACCGCGTGCGCACGAGCCAGGTGCAGGAGACGCAGGAGGTCGACTACCAGACGACCGAGCTGCCGGACTCCTCCCTCGAGCAGGGCAAGAAGAAGACCGTCACCGAGGGCCAGAAGGGCGAGCAGGTGGTGACCTACACCGTGGTCACGACCAACGGCGTGGAGTCCTCGCGCCAGGCCAGCTCGGTGCAGGTCACGAAGGCCCCGGTCGACCAGGTCGTCGCGGTCGGCACCAAGCCCCCGGCACCGGCGCCGGCCCCGGCTCCCGCTCCGGCACCCGCGCCGCAGAGCAGCGGCTCGACCTCGAGCAGCTCGTCGTCGGGTGGCAACACCGGCGCCGTCCCGCCTGCCCCCAGCGGCGGGCACAACTGGGACGCCGTCGCGCAGTGCGAGTCCGGCGGCAACTGGTCGATCAACACCGGAAACGGCTACTACGGCGGCCTGCAGTTCAACATCAGCACCTGGAACGCCTACGGCGGCGGCGCCTATGCCGCGCGGGCCGACCTGGCGACCAAGGATCAGCAGATCGCGATCGCCGAGAAGGTTCTCGCGGGCCAGGGCGCGGGCGCGTGGCCCGTGTGCGGCAAGCGGCTGTAGGTCAACGACACCAGCACCACCCGAAGGCGGTCTCGGCTCGAGACCGCCTTCGGGCGTGCACGGAACGGAGCACGTTCGCATGGGCCGTCATTCAGCCCCCTCCCGGCGCGCCGTGCGCGCCGAGGCGCGCACCCAGCGCCCGGACCGCGCTCGGCGCGGTAGGCGCTCCACGCCGGCCCGTCTCGTGGCCGCCGGCGCCGGCGCCGTCGTCCTGAGCACCACCGTCGGCTTCGTGGGCCTCGGCAAGCAGGTGCAGGTGGTCGTCGACGGCGAGCAGCGCACCATCACGACCTACGCCTCCGACGTCCGCGGCGCCCTGGTCGACGCCGGCGTCCCGGCCACGGCGCACGACGTCGTCGTGCCCTCGCCGTCCGCGACGCTCGTGGACGGCGCGACGATCGACGTGACCAAGGGCCGCCGGCTCACCGTGACCGTCGACGGCCACAGCAGCACCCACTACGTCGCCGCCCGGACCACCGCCGAGGCGGTCCAGCAGCTCGGGCTCGGCGACTACTCGGTCGTGTCCTCGCGCTCCAGCCGGCTCCCGCTGCACGGCGGCGCCCTCGAGCTGGCCACCTACCGGCCGGTGACCGTCAGCGCCGACGGCAAGCAGCAGGTCGTGTACACCGCCGGGCGCGACGTCGCGGCAGCGCTCGACGACGCCGGCATCACCCTCGGCGAGACCGACCAGGTCGCGCCCGCCGCCGACACCCCGCTCACCCCGGGGACGAGGATCCAGGTCACCCGGGTCGGCGAGCACACCGTGACCGAGCAGCGGGCCGTCCCGCACCAGACCATCGAGCAGAGCGACCCGGGCCAGTACGTGGGCATCGACACCGTGCAGGCGCAGGGCTCGGACGGCGTCGAGTCGGTCACCGTCGAGGTGAGCACGGTGAACGGCGTCGAGACCGCGCGGACCGAGATCGCGAAGCAGACCGTCACGCCGCCGGTGGACGCCGTCGTCGTCAAGGGCGCGAAGCCGTTCCCCGCGGACGTCGACGCGCTGAACTGGCAGGCGCTGGGGATGTGCGAGTCGACGAACAACCCGAAGGCCGTCAACAAGACCAACGGCAAGTACTTCGGCGAGTACCAGTTCTCCGTCGAGACCTGGGCCGGGGTCGGCGGGACCGGCAACCCCGCGGACGCGCCCGCCGCCGAGCAGCTCGCGCGCGCCAAGATGCTGTTCATGCAGTACGGCGCCGGCCAGTGGGAATGCGGTTCGCACCTGTATGACTGAGCAGCTGCCCCGGATGCTCGGTCCCGCGGCGATCCGCGAGCTCGCCGCGCACCTCGACGTCCGGCCGACCAAGACGCTCGGGCAGAACTTCGTGCACGACGCCAACACGGTGCGCCGGATCGTGCAGGCCGCGGCGCTCGTGCCGGGGGAGCGCGTCCTCGAGGTCGGCCCCGGCCTCGGGTCCCTCACGCTCGGAATGCTCGACGCGGGCCACCCGGTGCTGGCCGTCGAGATCGACCCGGTGCTCGCCGACGCGCTGCCGCGGACCGTCGAGCGGCTGCAACCGGACAACGCCGCCCGGCTGCAGGTCGTCACCGCCGACGCGCTGCGCCTCACCGAGCTCCCCGGCCCCGCGCCGACCGCGCTCGTGGCCAACCTGCCCTACAACGTCTCGGTGCCCGTCCTGCTGCACCTGCTGCAGACCGTGCCGACCCTGCAGCGGGTCCTGGTGATGGTGCAGGCGGAGGTCGCGCACCGGCTGGCCGCCACCCCCGGCAGCAAGGTGTACGGCGCCCCGTCGGTCAAGGCCGCGTGGTACGCCGACGTCCGGCTCGCGATGGGCGTGAGCCGGCAGATCTTCTGGCCGGTGCCCAACGTCGACTCCGCGCTGGTGTCGCTGGTGCGTCGTCCCGAGCCGCTGTCCGACGTGCCCCGCGAGCAGGTGTTCGCCGTGATCGACGCCGCGTTCGCGCAGCGCCGCAAGATGCTGCGGGCCGCCCTCGCGCCGTTGTTCGGCTCGTCGTCCGCGGCGTCCGCGGCGCTCGAACGCGCCGGCGTCGACCCGACCGCTCGTGGGGAGACGCTGACCGTGGCAGACTTCCTAGCGGTGGCTCGCCAGAGTCCCGCGCCGACCACGACCTAGGGAGACACCAGCTCGATGACCGCGCCCGTGCAGACCGACGACGTGGTGATCGCGCGGGCCCCGGCCAAGATCAACCTGCACCTCGGCGTCGGCCCCCTGCGCTCGGACGGCTACCACGAGCTGGCGACCGTCTTCTGCGCGCTCTCGCTCACCGACGAGCTGGTGGCCGTCGAGGCCGAGCGGCTGCGCATCACGACCACCGGGGAAGGCGCCGCCGACGTCCCCGAGGGTCCCACCAACCTCGCCTGCCGGGCCGCGAGCATGCTGGCCGAGCGGGCCGGCATCGCCCCGGAAGTCGAGCTCTCGGTCCGCAAGCAGATCCCCGTGGCCGCGGGCCTCGCCGGCGGCAGCGCCGATGCCGCCGCCGCCCTCGTCGCCTGTGACGCGCTGTGGCAGACCGGGGCCGGCCGCGACGACCTCGTGCAGATCGCGGCGGCCCTGGGCAGCGACGTCGTCTTCTCGCTCACCGGCGGCCTCGCGCTGGGTACCGGACGCGGCGAGCTGCTGTCTCCGGTGCTCGCGGCCGGACGGTGGCACTGGGTGCTGGCGGTCGCGGACGGCGGCCTGTCGACTAAGGACGTGTACGCCGAGCTGGATCGGCTGCGTGACGGCCGCGACGTCGAGCGCACGCTGGAGCTGCCCGACGACCTGATGAACGCGCTGCGCTCGCGGGACACCGCCGCGCTCGGCGCCGCGCTGCACAACGACATGGAGCCGGCGGCGTTCAGCCTGAAGCCGGCGCTGCGGCGCACCAAGGCGGCCGGCCTCGACGAGGGGGCCTCCGGGGCGCTGCTGTGCGGCAGCGGGCCGACGATGGCCTTCCTCGCGCGGGGCGAGAAGCAGGCCGTCGACCTCGCGGCCCGGATCAGCGGGCTCGGCGTCTGCCGCACGGTGCGCACCGCCCACGGCCCCGTGCAGGGCGCGCGCGTCGTCGGCTGACCGAGCGCCCTGCGTTCCCGCGGGAGCGCCGTTCGCCGCTGCGGTGGTCGCGGGCATTGTCGGAGTGCGACGTCTCGACGTCGCTTCGCCTATCGGCTCCGCTCGCTCGACGACCGTGGGGCTCGACGACCGTGGGGCTCGACAACCGTGTTGCTCGACAACCGTTGAGCAGCCGGCCGCGCGAGCGGTGGCGCGGCGGCGTACAGAGCGGGGCTAGTGGTGGCGCACCCGGGGCTAGCGGCACCGCACCTTGGGGCGGACTGGAGGTGCTCACACATGGTCGTCGAGCGAGCGAGCCCCCTGGGGCGAGCGACGTCGAGACGTCGCGGGCCGCTGGTTCGGGTGTGCCCGGCGGCGCCTGTGCGTTCCCGCGGCAGCGCCGTTCGCCGCTGCGGTGGTCGCGGGCATTGTCGGCTTGCGGCGTCTCGACGTCGCTTCGCCTATCGGCTCCGCTCGCTCGACGACCGTGGGGCTCGACGACCGTGGGGCTGGACCACCGTGTCGCGCGACGACCGTTGAATAGGCGGCCGCGCGAGCGGTGGCGCGGCGGCGTACAGAGCGGGGCTGGCGGTGGCGCACCTTGGGAGCGGACTGGAGGTGCTCACGCATGGTCGTCGAGCGAGCGAGCCCCCTGGGGCGAGCGACGTCGAGACGTCGCGGGCCGCTGGTTCCGGTGTGCCGAGCGGTGCCGGTGCGTTCCCGCGGGAGCGCCGTTCGCCGCTGCGGTGGTCGCGGGCATTGTCGGCTTGCGGCGTCTCGACGTCGCGTCGCCTATCGGCTCCGCTCGCTCGACGACCGTGGGGCTCGACGACCGTGGGGCTGGACCACCGTGTCGCGCGACGACCGTTGAATAGGCGGCCGCGCGAGCGGTGGCGCGGCGGCGTACAGAGCGGGGCTGGCGGTGGCGCACCTTGGGAGCGGACTGGAGGTGCTCACGCATGGTCGTCGAGCGCGCGAGCCCCCGGGGGCGAGCGACGTCGAGACGTCGCGGGCCGCTGGTTCCGGTGTGCCGAGCGGTGCCGGTGCGTTCCCGCGGGAGCGCCGTTCGCCGCTGCGGTGGTCGCGGGCATTGTCGGCTTGCGGCGTCTCGACGTCGCTTCGCCTATCGGCTCCGCTCGCTCGACGACCGTGGGGCTGGACGACCGTGGGGCTGGACGACCGTGGGGCTGGACGACCGTGGGGCTGGACGACCGTGGGGCTGGACGACCGTGGGGCTGGACGACCGTGGGGCTGGACGACCGTGGGGCTGGACGACCGTGGGGCTGGACGACCGTGTCGCTCGACGACCGTTGAGCAGCCGGCCGCGCGAGCGGTGGCGCGCGGCGTACAGGGCGGGGCTAGCGGTGGCGCACCTTGGGGGCTGACTGCAGGTGCGCCAGGCCGTTCCACGCCAGGTTCACCAGGTGCGCGGCGACGATCTCCTTGTTCGGCTTGCGCGCCTCGAGCCACCACTGGCCGGTCGCGGCGACCATGCCGACGAGCGCCTGCGAGTACAGCCCCGCGAGCTTCGTCTCGTACCCGCGCGCCTTGAAGGCGCGGTCGAGGATGTGCTCGACCCGGCTCGCGACGTCGTTGATCAGGCTGGAGAACGTGCCGGTGCGCCCCGTCGGCGGAGTGTCGCGAGTGAGCACCTTGAAGCCGTCGGTCTCGTTCTCGATGTAGTCCAGCAGCACGAAGGCGGCCTTCTCCAGGAGCACCCGCGGCGGCGCGTCCTGCAGCGCGTCCTCGAACCGCCCCAGCAGCACGCTCATCTCGCGGTCGACGACGACGGCGTACAGGCCCTCCTTGCCGCCGAAGTGCTCGTAGACGACCGGTTTGCTGACGTGCGCCCGCGCGGCGATCTCCTCGATCGACGTCGCGTCGTACCCGCGCTCGGCGAACACGCTGCGCGCGACGTGGATGAGCTGCTTGCGCCGCTGCGCCCCGGTCATCCTCATATGCGGGTCTAGGCCTCCGCGAGCTTGGCCTGGACGCGCTCCGGCGACGGCCACTTGACGTTGTACGCCCAGCCCAGGCGCTCGAAGATCCAGATGACCCGCGCCGAGATGTCGAGCTGGCCGCGCATTACGCCGTGCCGTGCGGCGGTCGGGTCGGCGTGGTGCAGGTTGTGCCACGCCTCGCCCATCGACAGGATCGCCAGCGGCCAGTAGTTGGAGCTCATGTCCCGCGAGGAGAACGGCCGCTCGCCGAGCGCATGGCAGATGGAGTTGATGCTCCAGGTCATGTGGTGGATGGCGCCGACGCGCACGAGGCTGGCCCAGAAGAAGGCGGTCAGCGCGCCGTGCCACGAGCCGGCGACAAGGCCGCCGATCAGCGGCGGCAGCAGCAGGCTGATGGCCGCCCACAGCCCGAAGGTGTTGGAGACGAACCGGATCTGGCGATCCTTGAGCAGGTCGGGGGTGAACCGCTCCTTGTTCGTCTTCTCGCCCTGGAACATCCACCCCATGTGCGCCCAGAACAGCCCCTTGACCAGCGCGCCGGCCGAGTGGCCGTAGCGCCACGGCGAGTGCGGGTCGCCGTCGCGGTCGCTGTAGGCGTGATGCCGACGGTGGTCGGCGACCCACTGGATGACCGAGCCCTGGATGGCCATCGAGCCGGCGATCGCCAGCGCGACCCGCAGCGGCTGCTTGGCCTTGAACGAGCCGTGCGTGAAGTGCCGGTGGTAGCCGACGGTGACGCCGAGGACCCCCAGGACGTAGAACACGGCGAACAGGACGACGTCCGTCCAGCTCAACCACCCGCCGCCGGCAGCGAGCGGGACCGCGACCAGCATCGCGGCCAGCGGAAGCAGCACGAAGACATAGAGCAGAACGTGCTCGTACAGTGCCTTGCGCCGGCCGACGATCGGCTTCGGCTTGCCGTCATCGGAGACCGGCCCGGAGACGATGGCCTTGTCGGCCTGGCGGGGAGGTGCGGTGGCGGTGGGGGGAGTCATCTGTGTTCGAGACCTCGTTCTTCGGGGTACGGGGCGGAACGCCTACGCCATCGTAAGTTACCCGATCGTAGGTTGCTAGCGATTCGAAAGCGGGCCAACGTGACCTTCAACCCCGCCGCGCGCGGGCTGTAAAGTCTGCTCACGCACCCACTGTGCAGGTGGGGGGTGGGGTAATCGGCAGCCCGCGGGCCTTTGGAGCCTTGCAGTCTCGGTTCGAATCCGAGTCCCCCAGCGAACGCGCACCCGCCGCACCCGACCCAGAGAGTGGCAACCCGACGCACGACGCTCGAAGGAGCTGGTTGATGAGTGACGCCCCCACCGCCGTGATCATCCTGGCCGCAGGCCAGGGCACCCGGATGAAGTCGGCCAGGCCGAAGGTGCTGCACGCGATCGGGGGACGCAGCCTCCTCGGTCACGTGCTGGCCGCCGCCCGCCCGCTCGCCGCCCGTGAGACGGTCGTCGTCGTGGGCGCCGGGCGCGAGCAGGTCGCCGAGCACCTGGCGCAGGTCGCGCCGGACGTGCGCACCGCGGTCCAGGAGGAGCAGCTCGGCTCCGGCCACGCGACCCGCGTCGGTGTCGAGCTCCTCGGCCAGGTCACCGGGACCGTCGTCGTCCTCAACGGCGACGCGCCGCTGCTGACCGACTCCACGCTGCGGTCCTTCGTCGAGCATCACGCCGAGCACGGCGACGCGATGACGATCCTGTCCGCCGTCGTCCCGGACCCCACCGGTCTCGGCCGGATCGTGCGCTCCGGCGAGCGGGTGACGGCGATCGTCGAGCAGAAGGACGCCACCGCCGAGCAGGCCGCGATCACCGAGATCAACGCCGGCGTGTACGCCTTCGACGGGGCGCACCTGCAGGACGTGCTGGCCTCCCTGTCGCGCGAGAACGCGCAGGGGGAGGAGTACCTCACCGAGGCCGTCACCCTGCTGCTGGAGCGCGGCCGCACCGTGGGCGCCTACGTGGCGCCGAGCTACGAGGAGACCTTGGGCTGCAACGACCGCATCGAGCTGGCGGCGCGGGGCCGGCAGCTCAACGACCGGCTGTGCCGCAAGTGGATGCGGGAGGGGGTGACGATCGTCGACCCGCAGACCACCTGGATCGACGCGGACGTCGAGCTCGCCTCCGACGTGACGCTGCTGCCGGGCACCCACCTGGCCGGGGCCACCAAGGTCGACGAGGGCGCGACGGTCGGGCCGGACTGCACGATCATCGACTGCGAGATCGGCGCCGGGGCGAGCGTCGTCCGCACGCACGCCGAGCTGGCCGTCGTCGGCACCGGCGCCAGCGTGGGGCCGTTCGCGTACCTGCGGCCCAACTCGCGGCTCGGCGAGGGCGGCAAGATCGGCACCTTCGTCGAGACGAAGAACGCCGCCATCGGCGCGCAGTCCAAGGTGCCGCACCTGACCTACGTCGGCGACGCGACGATCGGCGTCGACACCAACATCGGCGCCTCGAGCGTGTTCGTGAACTACGACGGGGTGCACAAGTCGCACACCACGATCGGCGACCACTGTCGGCTGGGCTCGGACAACATGTACGTCGCGCCGGTGACCGTCGGCGACGGCGCGTACTCCGGCGCGGGCACGGTGATCCGCAAGGACGTACCACCGGGCGCGCTCGCCGTCTCCGGCGGCCCTCAGCGCAACCTGCTCGGCTGGGTAGGGGAGAATCGTCCGGGAACTGCTTCGGCGGAGGCCGCCGCCGCGGCGTCCGAACCGGTGCGGGACGTCGATCAGAAAGACGCTTGATGAGCAGCATTGAGAAGCCGAGCCAGAAGAGCCTGATGGTGTTCTCCGGCCGGGCCTACCCCGAGCTGGCCGACGAGATCGCGGCGAACCTCGGAGTGACGGTAACGCCGACCTCGTCGTACGCCTTCGCCAACGGCGAGCTGTACGCGCGGTCCGAGGAGTCCGCCCGCGGCGCCGACGTGTTCGTCGTGCAGTCGCACACCACCCCGATCAACGACTGGCTCATGGAGCAGCTGATCCTCGTCGACGCGCTCAAGCGCGCGTCGGCCAAGCGGATCACCGTCGTCTCGCCGTTCTACCCGTACGCGCGCCAGGACAAGAAGAGCCGCGGCCGCGAGCCGATCACCGCGCGCCTGGTGGCCGACATGTACACCGCCGCCGGGGCCGACCGCATCATCTCGGTCGACCTGCACACGGCACAGATCCAGGGCTTCTTCGACGGGCCGGTCGACCACCTGTTCGCGACGCCGATCCTGACCGACTACATCCGCAACAAGTACCTCGACCAGCCGATCACCGTCGTCTCGCCGGACTCCGGCCGCGTGCGGCTCTCCGAGCGCTGGGCGGACTACCTCGGTGGTACGCCGCTGGCGTTCATCCACAAGACCCGCGACGTGACGCAGCCGAACCAGACCGTCGCGAACCGCGTGGTCGGTGACGTCAAGGACCGGCTCTGCATCCTGATCGACGACATGATCGACACCGGCGGCACCATCTGCAAGGCCGCCGACGCCCTGGTCAAGGCCGGCGCAAAGGACGTGGTCATCGCCGCGACGCACGGGATCCTGTCCGACCCGGCGGCCCAGCGGCTCGCGGAGGCGCCCGTGAGCGAGGTGATCTTCACCAACACGCTCCCGATCCCGCCGGAGAAGAAGCTCGACAAGATGACGGTGCTCTCGATCGCTCCGCTGATCGCGCGCGCCATCAAGGAGATCTTCGAGGACGGCTCGGTCACCAGCCTGTTCGACGGCGACGCCTAGCCTGCTGCGCGGCGCCCCACGACCGGCGCGGGCGCCCACAGCCGGTGCACAGCCACGCCTGCGGCCGCGCTCAGCCGGGCGTCGGATCCTAGAGGCATGACATCCACCCCAGGCAGCAACCAGGGCACGAGCCGCGTCGTCTTCCGGGCCGGCGCGATCGCGGCCGCCGCCTCCGTCGGCATCGGCCTGGCGGCCGCCGGCGCGACGCACGGCACCGCCGCGGCGTCGGGCACCGCCACCTCCTCGAGCACCCACAGCGCGACGTCCCCGTCGAGCACGTCGTCCCCCTCGAGCACGACGTCGCCCCCCGGCTCTGCCGCGCAGCAGTCGACGACCGGCAGCACGCCGACCGGCTCCGGCCCGACGATCCAGCGGACCACCCAGCCCGCGCACACCCGCTCCTCGGGGTCGTGATGAGCGCGCGCTCCGGGGTCGGCCGCTGGGAGCTGCAGCTCTGGACGACGTACGGCGTCATCCTGACCACCGATCCGCGGGCGATCGACCGCGTCCGGGACGACGTCCTCGCCGAGCTGGACCGGATCGAGCGGGCGTGCAGCAGGTTCCGCGCCGACTCGGAGGTGTGCCAGATCGTGCGCCGGCCGGGCGTCCCGATCGTGCTGAGCGACACCCTCGCGGCCCTGATGGACCGCGCGCAGCGCTCGCTGGAGTGGACCGGGGGCGCGGTGAGCGTGACGCTCGGGACGCCGCTGGGGTACGACCCTCTCGTGGGGGTGTACACGGCGCGGCCGCGGGAGGTACTGGACTTCGGGTCCATCGGCAAGGCGTACGCCGCGGAGCGGGTGGCGGCGCTGATCGCCGAGCGCACCGGCAGCGGCGTGCTGGTGAACCTCGGCGGCGACATCGCGACGGTGGGCGCTCCGCCGGAGGGCGGCTGGCGGATCCGCATCGATGACGACAGCAGCCCCGAATCGCCCGTCGTGGCGCTGGGCAGCGGCGGCCTCGCGACCTCCAGCATCGTGCGCCGCGCGTGGTCGGACGCCGACGGCACCCGCCGCCACCACATCATCGACCCGCGCACCGGGGAGAACCCGCCGCCGTACTGGCTGACCGTCTCGGTCGTCGCCGACAGCGCCGTCGACGCCAACGCGGCCGCCACCGCGGCGATCGTCCTCGGCGAGCGCGGGCCCGACCTGCTCGAGCGGCACGGGCTCTCGGCCCGGCTGGTGGGCGTCGGTGGCTCCGTGCGGTATCTCGGATCCTGGCCGCACGACCGGCTGACCCACGTCGCGTAGCGGGCCCGCGTCGGCTAGCCTGAGCGGTGTTGACACGTGTATCAACTAGCGAGGGACGGCCAATGATCAAGACCAGGTTCACCGAGACATTCGGCGTCGAGGCGCCGATCGTGCAGGGCGGCATGCAGTGGGTCGGCGTGGCCGAGCTCGTCGCCGGCGTGGCCAATGCGGGAGCCCTCGGCTTCATCACCGCGCTGACCCAGCCCACCCCCGAGGCGCTCGTGAAGGAGATCGAGCGCTGCCGGGAGATGACGGACAAGCAGTTCGGCGTCAACCTCACGATCCTGCCCGCCATCAACCCGCCGCCGTACGCCGAGTACCGCGACGCCATCATCAGCGCCGGGGTCAAGATCGTCGAGACGGCCGGCTTCAACCCCGTCGAGCACATGCCCGACTTCAAGGCCGCCGGGGTGAAGGTGCTGCACAAGTGCACCAGCGTCAGGCACGCGGTGAAGGCGCAGGGCATCGGCGTCGACGGCATCTCGATCGACGGCTTCGAGTGCGCCGGGCACCCCGGTGAGGACGACATCCCCGGGCTCATCCTGATCCCGGCCGCGGCCGAGCAGATCAGCATCCCGATGATCGCCTCGGGCGGGTTCGGCGACGCCCGCGGCCTGGTCGCCGCGCTTGCCCTCGGCGCCGACGGCATCAACATGGGCACCCGCTTCATGGCCACGCAGGAGGCGCAGATCCACGCCAACGTCAAGCAGGCGCTGGTCGACGGCGACGAGCGCTCCACCAACCTGATCTTCCGCCAGCTGCGCAACACCGCCCGCGTCGCCAAGAACGCGATCTCCGACGAGGTCGTCGGCGTCCTCGCCGGCGGCGGCCAGTTCGAGGACGTCCGTGAGCTGGTGGCCGGCGTCCGCGGCCGCAGCGTCTACGAGACCGGCGACCTCGACGCCGGCATCTGGTCGGCGGGCATGGTGCAGGGGCTGATCAACGACGTGCCGTCGTGTGCCGAGCTCATCGACCGGATCGTCGGCGGCGCCGAGGAGATCATCGGCTCGCGGCTCGCCGGGATGCTCGTCCACGAGCCTGCGGCTACGAGTTCATAACTAACCGGCTCCTCACGGGAGCGGAAGCCTTCTCACCGCCGTCACAGCCGTAGTCTTTCGTGAGCGGCGCGGTGGGTCGCGCTGCGCTGCCGGTGAGGAGTGAACGTGACAGGTCCGGACGATCCGTATCGCTGGGGAAGCCCCGAGCAGCCCGAGGGGGCGCCCGGCGCCCGGCCGCCACAGGAGCCGGTGACCGGGTCGACCGTGTCCTACAACGCCGCCGCGTTCGACGACGAGCAGCCGCAGCAGCAGCCGCCGTCCGGGGCGTTCGCGGCTCCGGGCCCGGCGTCCGGGTCCTTCCCGGCTCCCGCTCCGACGTCCGGCGCATTCGGCGCGCCGACCTCGGGCGGCTATGCGGCGCAGCCGGGATACGGGCCGACCTCGGGCGGCTATCCCGCGCAGCCCGGCTACGGGCCGCCGACCGGCGGCTACCCAGCCCAGGGCGCCCCGTTCGGCGGCGGACCGCAGCCGGCGAAGAAGTCGAACAAGGCGCTGCTGCTCGGCCTCGGCGGCCTCGTCGTCGTCGCTCTCCTGGTGGTCGGCTACTTCGTGTTCTTCAGCTTCAGTGGCATTCACAACGGCAAGGGCGACATCAAGAACGCGAAGTCGTTCCTCAGCCAGGCCGAGTCGACCTGGAAGGACTCGCTTCCCGACGAGGGCATCACGCAGGGCAAGAAGCCGGGCTGCTACTACGTGCTGGGCAGCGGCGACGACATCACCAACCAGATCGCCTGCGGGCCGGTCCGGCGCGCCGCGTCCGAGAAGGGCGCCGTCTGGGACTTCTACCACTTCACGACCACGGGCTCCGGAGACAACCAGCAGGCGACCGAGCTGACCGAGCAGGCGGTCGGCAAGAAGGAGCCGGCGAACGGCTCGCTGGTGAACGTCGACGGTGACGGCCCCGACGACGACGGCGCCGGGCTCAAGGAGCCGCCGCTGCCGAAGGCCGACAAGGACGGCGTGTGGGCGGTCGACCAGTTCACCGTCGATGCGAAGTCCAAGGGCAACGCGGTCGAGCTGGACGCCGATCCGCGCCTCGTCGCGCCCGGAGCGCAGGTCGTGGTCAGCTCGATCACCGAGTACAGCATGGCCGCCATCGATGGGAAGGCCGCGCAGGCCGCCGACGGGCAGAAGTTGTTCGTCGTCGAGCTGACCGGCGATTCCGGTCCGGTGGAGGGCTACCTCACCAATGTCCTGGCCTTCGACCTCAACGGCACCAAGGTCGAGACGGACAGCTCGCCGGACTCGCTGGGCAGCACCAAGTTCCTCGTGTCGGTCCCGGCCAAGGGCAAGTCGTCGCTCGTGCTCGACAGCGAGGGCCATCAGCAGACCCTCGACCTCTCCAGCGGGGAGCGCGCGGAGGACAAGTCGACCGAGCTGTACTACAGCGGCACCCCCGAGCCGACCGCCTCCCTGAGCGACCAGCTGGCGTTCCCGGCGACGTCGATCACCGCGACCGAGGCGTTCTCACTGAACATCTCGTTCTCGGCCGCCAAGCTGACGCCGTACGACGCCGACTACGGTTGGGCGCCGGCGGGGCAGCACTGGCTGATCGTCACGATGAGCACCGACGGCGTCACCAGCTCGTCGTCCTCGAGCTTCCAGTACTACTCGATCGACTGCAGCGCGACGACGGTCTCCGGCGGCACGATCAAGTCCTGCCAGTCCGACGCGGGCAGCGGGCAGACCGCGACGCTCGTCGCCGCGGTCGCGCCGGGCACCAAGCAGTTCTCGGTGAACTTCGCCGCCACCCTCGACGCGTGGGGCGACTCGCAGCCGGACGCGTACGGCGGCTTCGGGCCGGCGCCGGTGGCGATCAACTTCCCGTAGCGCCGCACCGCCCGCCGGTCTGCGAGATTCGTCTCGTCCTCCGGCGGGCGGTCGCGCGTCGGCTACACTCGAGAGGTTGCCCGGCGAGGGTGCGTGCAGGACGGCGCACCGTGATCGACGGTCTGGTGCTCGCCGTTCGCCGGCTGGAGCCATGGCCCGAGAGACTCCAGGGCCGCCACCACAGGCATTTCAACGGAGGAGTCACATGTCTGACGAAGTACGCATCGAAGCCGCGACCCGCGAGGACTTCGGCAAGGGTGCGGCGCGGCGCGCGCGCCGCGACGGCCAGATCCCGGCGGTCCTGTACGGGCACGGGATGGACCCGGTGCACCTGAACCTGCACGGCCACCAGCTGACCATGGCGCTGCGCCAGGGCCTGAACACCCTGCTGACGATCAAGGTCGACGGCAAGGACGAGCTGGTCCTGGCCAAGGACGTCCAGGTGCACCCGCTGCGCCGGGTGATCCAGCACGCGGACCTGCTGCTGGTCAAGAAGGGCGAGAAGGTCACCGTCGACGTCCCCGTCGAGGTCACCGGCGAACTCGTGCCGGGCGGTCAGCTCAACCAGGACCTCACCTCGGTGTCCGTCGAGGCCCAGGCCACCCACATCCCCGAGTCGCTGTCGGTGGACATCTCGTCGCTGGAGATCGGCGGCCAGGTGCTCGCGAGCGACCTGCAGCTGCCCGCGGGCGCGACCCTGCTCACCGACGGTGAGTCGCTGATCGTCGGCGTCACCGAGGTCGTCGACGCGGACGTCGAGACCGACGCCGTCTCCGAGGAGGAGGCAGCGGGCGCCGAGGGCGAGGGCGCCGAGGCCGAGAGCGAGTCCGAGGGTGCGGCCGAGGGCGACGCCGCCGAGAAGCCGGCGGACGAGTAAGCAGCCCGCTTGTGTCGACGACCCTCGTAGCGGGCCTGGGCAATCCCGGTCCGCAGTACGCCGCCACCCGGCACAACGTCGGGTTCATGGTCGTCGACCTGCTCGCGCAGCGGTCCGGTGCCTCCTTCAAGAGGCACCGGACCAACGCCGAGATCGCCGAGACCCATCTCGGCGCGCCGCCCGCCCCCCGGGCGGTCCTGGCCAAGCCGTTGAGCTTCATGAACGCCTCCGGCGGCCCGGTGAGCGGCCTGGCCAACTACTTCTCCGTCCCGCCCGGCAACGTGGTCGTCATCCACGACGAGCTCGATCTGCCGCTGGGCGTGGTGCGCCTGAAGCTCGGTGGCGGCGACAACGGCCACAACGGCCTGAAGTCGATCACGAAGTCGCTGTCCACCAAGGACTACCTGCGGGTGCGGATCGGCATCGGGCGCCCGCCCGGCCGGCAGGATCCGGCAGACTACGTGCTGAAGCCCTTCGCGGCCGCCGAGCGGGCGGAGGTCGGCGTCGTCCTGGAGGAAGCCGCCGACGCCGTCGAGCTGCTCGTGCGCGAGGGGCTGGAGCGCGCGCAGAACAGCGTGCACGTGCGCTAGCGGCGCACCACGAGAATCGAGGACCCTGGTGAGCGCGATCGATCCCGCCGTCGACGACCTGGAGCTGGCCCGGCAGCTCGCCGAGCGCACGGGAGAGATCCTCCGCGAGGTCCGGGCCGACGTCGGGTACGCCGACCGGTGGACGCTGATGAACGCCGGCGACCGCGCCGCGCAGGACTACCTCGGCGCGGCGCTGGCCGCCGCCCGCCCCGACGACGCCGTGCTCTCGGAGGAGGCGCCCGACGACCTCGCGCGGCTCACCGCGGACCGGGTGTGGATCATCGACCCCGTCGACGGGACGTCGGCGTACGGCTACCGCGGCAGCGACGAGTGGGCCGTGCACGTCGCGCTGTGGGAGCGCGGGTCGCTCGTCGTCGGCGTCGTGTCGCGTCCGGCCACCGGCGAGATGTACGACAGCGCGACCGCCCGGCAGCTGCCGCTGCGGCATCCCGACGAGCTGCGGATCGTCTGCAGCCGCTCCCGGACGACGTCCTTCGTGCGCGCCGTGGCCCGGGACGTGGGTGCGGATCTGGTGGACATGTCCTCGGCCGGGATCAAGGCGCTCGCCGTCCTGACCGGGGAGGCGGACGCCTACCTGCACACCGGCGGGCAGCACCAGTGGGACAACGCCGCCCCGGTCGCGGTCGCGCTCGGCGCCGGGCTGATCGCCGAACGGGTGGACGGCTCGCCGATCGTCTACAACGAGCGCTCCACGAGCATCGACGACCTGCTGATCTGCCGCCCCGAGGTGCACGACGAGCTGCGCGCCGCGATCGACGCGCACGCCCACCGCATCTGAGGCGCTGCGCGCGGCGCCGCGGGCTCGCGGTGGGTTCGACCCCGCTATCGGCGACCTACCGGGGCATATCCCACCGCGAGCGCGGCGAGCGGGGCGTAACCCACCGCATGGATTGTGATCGAGGGCTTGCCGATGTCGCCGGTCAGCGCGACCTTGGTGATGGCCGCCCGCAGACGCCCATCACCGTCGTGCCGGGCATCCAGATCGTTGCCGAAAAGCGCTACCGGTCGTTCATGGCGGACGCTCAGGTCAGGCCCAGCAGCTTCGCCGCGTTCTGCTTGAGGACCAGCGGGAGCACCTCGGGCTTCATGTCGAGCTTCTCGAACTCGGTGACCCACTTGTCGGGGTCGATCACCGGGTAGTCGGTGCCGAAGAGCACCTTGTGCCGCAGCATGGTGTTCGCGGCGCGGACCAGCTCGGGGGCGAAGTACTTCGGCGACCAGCCCGACAGGTCGATGTACGTGTTGGCCTTGTGGGTGGCGATGGAGATCGCCTCCGACTGCCACGGCACCGACGGGTGCGCCATGATGATCTGCAGCGTCGGGAAGTCCGCGGCGAGGTCGTCCAGGTACATCGGGTTGCACGGGCGCAGCTTGATCCCGGCCCCGCCCGGCATGCCCGCGCCGATGCCGGTCTGCCCGGTGTGGCTGATGATCGGCACACCCAGCTTGTCGATCTCGGCGAACAGCGGGTAGAACCGCTCGTCGTTGGGGTAGAAGTCCTGCATGCCCGGGTGGAACTTGAACCCGCGCACCCCGTGGTCGTTGACCAGCTTGATCGCCTGCTCGATGGCCTTGTCGCCCTGCAGCGGATCGACGGACCCGAACGCGATCAGCGTGTCGTCGTACTTCGCGACCTGGTCGGCGATCTCCTCGCTGGAGAGCGCCTCGTGCCGCATCGCGGTCGTCGCGTCGACCGTGAACACGACCGCGGCCATGCTGCGCTCCCGGTAGTACGCCGCGATGTCGTCGACGGTCGGGGTGCGGTTCACGTCGGCGCGGAAGTACTTCTCCGACGCGGCGAGGATGTCGTCGTTCACCGAGATGTGCCCGTGGTCGTCCTTCTCCACGTGCACGTGGATGTCGAGGGCCTTGATGGAGTCGAGGTCGATGCTCATGGGTGCTCCTGTCGGTATGCGTCCGGGATGCGTTTCTTGACGAGCTTTCCGCTCGCATTGTGGGGGAGCTCGTCGACGAAGATCAACGAGCGGGGGATCTTGTAGCGGGCGAGCTGCTCGTCGAGCGAGCCGAGGATCTCCTCGGCGGTCGCCTCGGCGCCGTCGCGCAGCACCACGAGGGCGCGGCCGACCTCGCCCCAGGTCGCGTCGGGTACGCCGATGACGGCGCACTCGGCGACCGCGTCGTGCCGGACCAGCGCCTTCTCGACCTCGGCGGGATAGATGTTCTCCCCGCCGCTGATGATCATGTCCTTCAGCCGGTCCACGACGTGCACGAAGCCGGCGTCGTCGAGGTAGGCGATGTCGCCGGTGCGCAGCCACCCGTCGTCGATGAGGGCGTCTGCGGTGGCGCCGGGGTTGTTCCAGTAGCCGACCATGATGTTCGGGCCGCGCGCCTGGATCTCTCCCTCGCTGCCGGTCTCGAGCAGCCCGCCCGCGGGGTCGGCGATGCGGACGTCGACGAAGAAGGTGGGCACGCCCGTGGCGGCGGGATCCGCGTCGGCCCGGTCGGCGCGCATGAACGAGATGGCCGGCGAGGCCTCGGTGAGCCCGTAGCCCTGCTGGAACGCCAGCCCGCGGGCCCGGTAGAGCTCGGTCAGCGACGGCGGCACCGGCGCCCCGCCGCAGGTCAGCAGCCGGATGGACGACAGGTCGGCGGCGGGCCATCGGGGGTGCTGCGCCATCGCGGCGAACATCGTCGGGACGCCGAACATGTAGCTCACCCGATGCCTCTCGATCAGCTCGAGGGTCTCGCCGGGGTCGTACTTCGCGACCAGCACGCAGGTGCCGCCCTTGATGAAGGTCAGCAGCACGACCTGGTTCAGGGTCGCGGTGTGGAACATCGGCGCGTTGACCAGGGCCACGTCGCTGCCGACGACGTCGGTGTCGATGAGCGTGCCGAAGACGTTCCACAGCAGGTTGTGGTGGCTGAGCATCACGCCCTTCGGGTTCCCGCTGGTCCCCGACGTGTACTGGATCATCGCGACCGACTCGATCGGGACGTCGGGGAGCTCGGCGGCGTCCTCCGCGGCGAGCAGCGCGTCGTAGCGGGCGCCGTCCGCCTCGATCAGCCGCGCGGCGGCGATGCCCAGCCGGGACGCCGCCGGCCCGTGCGGGGCGGTCCAGACCAGCAGCGCGGGCGTGCAGTCGGCGGTGATGAACGCGAGCTCGGCCTCGGTGAGCCGAGTGTTGAGCGGGACGAAGATCGCGCCGATGCGCATCGCCGCGAACATCGTCTCGGCGAGCGCGATCGAGTTGTGGCCCAGGAACGCGACCCGGTCACCCGCCGCCACCCCGCTCGCCCGCAGCCCGCGGGCGAGCCGGTCCACCCGCGCATCGAGCTCGCCGAACGTCACCGCACGCTCGCCCTCGACGAAGGCGTGCGTGTGCGGGTTGATCCGGGCCCGGCGGTGCGGCCAGGTGCCCAACGAGCCGCGGACGGCGGCCGGGCTCACGGCCGCGGCCCCTCGCTCTTGAGCCGGAGCAGCGCGACGAGCAGCTCGTCGCGCCGCGCGCGGATCGCTGCCACGTCCCGACCGGCGACCTCGTCGTCCATCCCGTCCACGATCGCGGCGACCATGTGCTCGGACAGCTCGCCGACGCTCGACAGGTCCCGCCACCACTCGGCCGTCGGGGGCCCGAGGTGCTCGAGGATGTGCGCGATGCCGCCGGGTCCGCCCGAGAGGTGCTGGGTCATGAACGGTCCCTCGAGCGCCCAGCGCAGCCCGGGCCCGGCCTCCATCGCCGCGTCCAGGTCGCGGACGCTGATCGCGCCGGAGTCGACCAGCGCGTACGCCTCGCGCCACAGCGCGGCCTGCAGCCGGTTGACGACGTGCCCGGGCAGCTCCCGGTGCAAGCGGACCGGGCGCTTGCCGGCCGCGGTGTAGAGGGCCAGGGCGTCGGCGACGGCGTCCGGATCGGTCGCGGCGCCTCCGACGACCTCGACGAGGGGAATCAGGTGCGGCGGGTTGAACGGGTGGCCGATCAGCACCCGCGCCTGCCGGTCGCCGGCCGCGGCCTGGAAGTCGCTGGCCCGGATGCCCGAGGAGCTGCTGGCGAGCACCGCGTCGTCGGCGGCCGCCGCGCCGATCTCGGCGAAGATGGCCCGCTTGACGTCCACCCGTTCCGGACCGTTCTCCTGCACGAGCTGCGCGCCCGCGACGGCGTCGGCGATCGAGTCGCACCAGACCAGCGTGCCGCCGCCGTCGGCGTGCGGTCGGCCGAGAGCCCGCAGCGCCGGCCGGCACTCCTCGATCTGCGCGCGCAGCGCCGCCTCGGCGCCGGGCGCCGGGTCGACGGCGCGGACCGCCCAGCCCTCGGCCAGGAAATGCGCGGCCCAGCTCGCGCCGATCGCGCCGGTCGAGACGACGGCCACCGTGCGGTTCATCGCTGCTCCATCCGCTCGCGGATCGTGACGAACGCATCGAGCGAGGTCGGGTCGGCGAGCGCATCCTTGCTCGCCACCTCGTCGACCGGGCGACCCTTGAGGATCTTCTTGACCGGCACCTCGAGCTTCTTGCCGGTCCGGTTGTGCGGGATCGCCGGCACCGCCTCGATCCGGTCCGGCACGTGCCGGGGCGACAGGTCGGTGCGCAACCGGTCGGCGATGCGCGCGCGGAGCGCGTCGTCGAGCTCGACGCCCTCGGCCGGCACCACGAACAACCACAGCGTCCCCATGCCGCCCTCGTCGTCCTCGAGGTGGATCACCATCGCATCGGCGATCTCGGGGATCCGGTCGGTGGTCGAGTAGAAGTCGGCCGTGCCCAGCCGGACGCCGCCGCGGTTCAAGGTGGCGTCCGATCGCCCGCTCACCACGCACGAGCCGCGGTCGGTGAACCGGATCCAGTCGCCGTGCCGCCAGATGCCGGGGTAGCTCTCGAAGTAGGCCTCGCGCAGCCGGGTGCCGTCGGGGTCGCCCCAGAACGCCACCGGCATCGAGGGCATCGGCTCGGTGATGACCAGCTCGCCGAGCTCGCCGATCACCTCGTGGCCGCGCTCGTCGTACGCCGTCGCGGCGACGCCGAGGCAGCGCCCCGAGATCTCGCCGGCCCAGACGGCCTGCCACGGGCTGCCCTGCACGATGCCGCTGCAGACGTCGGTGCCGCCGCAGCCGACGTTCAGCAGCACCTGCGGACCGAGCTCGTCGTACACCCAGCGGGCGGCGTCCGGCGACATGGGGGAGCCCGCGGCGCAGACCTCCTTGACCCGCACCCCGAGCGCGCCGGGCCGCACGTCCTGCCGCCGGCACTCGGCGATGAACGCCGGGCTCAGGCCGATGATGGTGGTGGCCGTCTCGGCGGCGATCCGGAACTGCCAGTCGAGCCCGGGATGGGCCGGGTTGCCGTCGATCATCACGATCGAGGCGCCGTTGAGCAGCGCCGAGCTCAGCGAGTTCCACATCATCCACGCGGTCGTGCTGAACCACAGGAACGTGTCCTCGGCGGTGATGTCCCACGACAGCGCGTTGCTCTTGAGGTGCTCGACGAGCAGGCCGCCGTGGCCGTGCACGATCGCCTTCGGCCTGCCGGTCGTGCCGGAGGAGAACAGCACGACCATCGGATGCTCGAAGGGCACGCGGGTGAACGTCGGCGGGGCCGTCGTCGCGTGCCGCTCGAGCAGCTGCGACCAGCGCTGCGCGTCGGGCAGCGGGTGCGCGCCGTACTCGACCTCGACCACGTGCTGCACGCTCGGTATCGCGGCCCGGATGCGGGCCACCTCGTCCCGGCGGTCCACCTCGCGAGCGCCGTACGTGTAGCCCGACACGGCCAGCAGCACGGCGGGTTCGACCTGGCCGAACCGGTCGATCACGCTCTGCGCGCCGAACTCCGGCGCGCAGCCGGCCCAGATCGCACCGAGGCTGATCGTCGCGGCGTACGCGACGAGCGTCTCGGGGACGTTGGGCAGGTAGCCGACGACCCGGTCGCCCCGACCGACCCCGAGGGATCGCAGGGCTGCCTGCGCAGCCGCGACCTGGGCGCGCAGCGCACGGTGCGTCAGCCGGATCGGCGCGCGGGTCTGCGAGTAGCCGTAGGCCGCGACGCCGTCGTCGCCGCGGCGCAGCAGGTGCTCGGCGTAGTTCAGCCGCAGGTGCGGAAACCACCGCGCTCCGGGCATCGTCCGCTCGACGAGCACCGGCTCCGGGGAGCCGTCGTACCGCACGTCGAAGTACTCGACGATCGCCCGCCAGAACCCCTCCAGGTCGTCGACCGACCAGCGATGCAGGGCCTCGTAGGAGTCGAAGGACAGCCCGCGAGAGCCGGCGAGCCAGCGCACGAACCCGCCGAGCGCGCTGCGCTCGAGGTCGGCCGGCGCGGGCTCGTGCAGCAGGGTGCCCGCCGGGGTGCTCACAGCGAGTCCGCCTTCGCGGCTCGGCCGGCGACGAAGTCGGCCATCCGGGCTTTCGCCTCGTCGGTCCCTTGGGCGATCGCCGCCATCAGCGACTCCATGAGATAGCCGTCGCGCGGGTTGCTCTCGGCGATCCGCGGCAGCGCCTGGGTGACCGCGAAGTTGGTCGCGGGCGAGTTGCGGGCGACCTTCGCCGCGAGGTCGAGCGCCTTGCGGGCCGCCGACCCGGTGTCGACCAGGTAGTGGCTCAGACCCACGTCCTGGCCCTCGCGGGCGGTGAGCTTGCGCCCGGTGAGCATCATGTCCATCATTCGCGAGAAGCCGATCAGCCGGGGCACCCGCACCGACGCGCCGCCGCCGACGAAGATGCCGCGCTGGCCCTCGGGCAGCACGTAGAACGCCGTGCCGTCGGCGACCCGCAGGTGCGCCGCGGTCGCGAGCTCGAGCCCACCGCCGACGACCGCGCCCTTCAGGGCCGCGATCACGGGGACCGGTGAGTCCTCGATGAGACCCATCGAGCGGTGCCACATGCGCGAGTGCTGGATGCCCTCGAACGTCGAGTGCTCCGCCAGCGAGCCGAGGTCCAGCCCGGCGCAGAAGTGGTCGCCCTCGGCGTCGATCACGATCGCCCCGAGATCGCTCGGCAGGTCGGTGAACAGCCGGCCCAGCGCGAGCACCGTCTCGTCGTCCAGCGCGTTGCGCTTCGCCGCGCGGGCCAGGGTGAGCACCCCGATCGCGTCGCGGCGCTCGAAGCGGAGGGAAGCGGGCAGTTCATCGCGCATCGACACGGCTCCAAATATCAGGATTCCTGTGATAACCGGTCGCGCTAGCATAAATCAGGAATCCTGCGAAAGGCAAGGCTGTGACCGTCCGACCGCCCCGCGTGCTGTACGTGATGAAGCAGGTCGAGCTGGCGACGCGTGCCCGGCTCGAGGAGATCGCCAAGCCGTTCGGCGTGACCGCGCTGCAGTACACCGCGCTGACCGTGCTCGATCGCCAGGACGCGCCGATCTCGTCCGCCGAGCTGGCGCGGCTGTCCTTCGTCACCGCCCAGACCATGGCCGACATGGTGGCGGCGCTGGAGCGGCGCCGGCTGGTCGCCCGCGCGCCCGACCCGGCGCACGGCCGGCGGCTGCTGATCACCCTGACCGCCGACGGGCAGGCGCTGCTGCGGGCGGCGGAGCCGCGGGTCGCCGAGCTGGAGGAGACGCTGATGGACGGCATCTCGACGAGCGAGCGCGCGGGCTTCTCGCGGATCCTGGACCGTGCTCGCCGCAACCTCGCGGCGGCCGGCCGGGCGCCCACTCCTCCGCGGGCCCGGTCGCAAGGTTCCGGTCATGACGAGGCGTGACACCGTCGCGGAGGCGGCCGTCGAGCTGGTGGCCCGGTCCGGCGTCCGCGCGCTGACCCACCGAGGCGTCGACGCGGAGGCCGGGTGCCCGCCGGGCACCACCTCCAACTACTTCCGCACCCGGGAGGCGTTGCTGGCCGGCGTCGCGGAGCGGATCAGGGAGCGCGACGTGCAGGTGGTGGGCGTCGGCGGCCGGCCACCGGCCACCCTGCCCGGCTTCACCGACCTCCTCGGCGCGTACGTCGTCGCGATGTGCACGCGGTACGCCTACCTGGCCCGCGCGCGCATCGCGCTGATGACCGAGGTGCCCGAGCAGCTGAGCGGCGGCCACCGGCGCCTGGTCGGCGGCATCACGGCGATGCTGCGCTCGTACGGCATCGCCGAGCCCGAGGCCGCGGCCGAGAGCGTGGTCGACTTCGTCGACGGCGCGATCATCCACCGCGTGTACCTCGCCGCCCCCGCGCCGGACGCCGCGGCGATCTCGCGGACGCTGCTGCGCCTGCTGGGCGCGGAGACGGGCGCCTAGCGCAGCGGCAGCGGCACGCGCACCTGCAGCGCCCGATGGTCGACCTGGACGTCGAGCCGGGTGACGCCGCAGAACACGTCGCCGTCGAGCTGCACGGGCAGCGGCCGGACGGGCTCGACGAGCACCCCCGGGCTGAGCGTGTGGCGCAGGCCGCGGACCCCCGACCGCAGGTGCAGCAGCCCCTTGACCCCGATGGGCAGCCACTCCACCGGATGGGTGACGGTGACCTCGAGGACGTCCAGGACGCCGTCGTCGGCGACGGCGCCGGGGAAGATCTCGATGCCGCCGGGCACCTTGCCGAAGCTGCCGGTCAGCAGGCTCCACGCCCGTAGCTCGCGCGGCGGGTTCGCCGCGTACGTGACCCGCATCGCGACCGGGCGGTCGAGGGCGTGCCGCAGCCCTGCCTCGGCGTACGCGAGCCAGCCCAGCCGGCCCTTGAGGTGCCCGTGCGTGTCGTGCACCGTCACGGCGTCGTTGCCGATGCCGGCCAGCACCAGGAACAGGTGCTCGGCCGTCGCGTCGTCCACGGTGAGGGTCGCGCTGCCGAGGTCGATCGGCGCCGTCCCGCCCTGCAGCGCGATCTCGACGGCGGCCTCGGGCCGGTGCAGGGGGAGCAGCAGGTTGCGGGCGAGCAGGTTCGCCGTCCCGATCGGCACGATGCCGAGCGGGACGCCGGTGTGCCGCAGCGTATGGGCGGTCATCCGCACGGTGCCGTCGCCGCCGCACGCCACGACCAGGTCGCAGCCGTCGGCGAGCGCCTGGGCCGCCTGCTCCCGGCCGAACGAGGTCGCGGTGGTCCGGTAGTACCGCGGCGGCGGCCAGCCCGCGCGCGCCACCGCGGCCGCCAGCACGCCCTCGACGGCGGGCGCGGCGTCCTTCAGCGCGTGCACCACCGCACCCACCCGGTGGACCCGGCCGTCGGGCCGGCGGACCGCGCCCGCGAGGGGATAGCGCGCGGAGCGGCGCCGCAGCAGCGGCAGCCGGGCGAGCGATCCGACGGGCATGCGCCTCATCCTGCCGCACCGCGTCCCGGCGCCCGGTCGGCCCCGCTCACTAGACTGGGTCCGGTATCCCTCCGCGAGCCCTCGCGGAGGGCCGTTCTGCGTGCGCCGGCCGGGCTCGCGCGATGGGGAGGCGTGGATGCTGGAGCACACCGAGGCGAGCGCGCGGCTGCGCGGGCTGCTCGATCCGCTCACGAACGACCCGGCGCTGGCCGATGCCCTGGCGTCCCTCGGCGAGGGCGTCGACCGGTCGATCCGCTGCCTGCAGCCGGCGCAGCCGTTCGTGATCGCCGCGCTGGCGCGCCGCGCCGGGGACCGGCCGGTGATCGTGGTGACCTCGACGAACCGGGACGCCGAGCGGCTGGTCGCGGCGCTCGGGTCCCTCCTGCCGGCGTCCCAGATCGGGCACTTCCCGTCCTGGGAGACGTTGCCGCACGAGCGGCTGTCGCCGCGCGCCGACACCGTCGGCGCCCGCCTGTCGGTGCTGCGGAGGCTGCGGCATCCCGAGGAGCAGGGCCCGCTGAAGGTCGTCGTCGCGCCGGTGCGCAGCATGCTGCAGCCGATGGTGGCCGGCCTCGGCGACCTCGAGCCGGTGCACCTGGCCAAGGGCGACGAGCGGCCGATGGAGCAGATCGTCGCCGCGCTCGCCGGCATCGGGTACAGCCGCGTCGACATCGTCGAGAAGCGCGGGGAGTTCGCCGTCCGCGGCGGCCTCGTCGACATCTTCCCGCCCACCGAGGAGCACCCCGTCCGCGTGGAGCTGTGGGGCGACGAGGTCGACGAGCTGCGGTACTTCTCGGTGGCCGACCAGCGCAGCCTGGGTGCCGGACCCGCCGCGCTGTGGGCCCCGCCCTGCCGCGAGCTGCTGCTGACGGACGACGTCCGCGCCCGGGCCCGCGCCGTGCTGCACGAGCACCCGGAGCTCGGCGAGATGCTCGAGCCGATCAGCGAGGGCAGCACCGTCGAGGGCATGGAGTCGCTCATCCCGGTGCTCGTCGGAGACCTCGAGCTGCTGGTCGAGCAGATCCCCGCGCAGTCGCTGGTCGTGGTGTGTGACCCGCAGCGGGTCTCGGCCCGCGCGCTGGAGATGGTGGCCTCCAGCGAGGAGTTCCTGGACGCGTCGTGGGCGGTCGCCGCCGGCGGCGGGCGGTCGCCGATCGACCTGGGCGCCTCGGCGTACCGCACGGTCGACGAGGTCCGCGAGACCGCGCTGGCCGCCGGGCAGTCGTGGTGGGAGCTCGACCCGCTCGGCGGCACCGACGAGGTCGGCATCGACGCGCACGCGGTCGACCAGTACGTCGGCGACCCCGACCGGTTGATGCGCGACATCCGCCGGCACACCGCCGACGGCTGGGCGGTCGTCATCACGTTCGCCGGGCACGGGCCCGCCAAGCGGTCGATCGAGCGGCTCGCCGACGCGAACATCGCCGGCCAGCTCAGCGAGGAGATCGCGCAGCCGCCGCGGCCCGGCATCGTCACCGTCACGACCGCCGACCTGGACGCCGGGTTCCTCGCGCCGTCCGCCCGGCTCGCGCTGATCACCGAATCCGACATCACCGCCTCCCGCGGGCAGGCCACCCGGCAGATGGGCAAGATGCCTGCCCGCCGCCGCAACGCCATCGACCCGCTCGCGCTGCGCCCCGGCGACTACGTCGTGCACGAGCAGCACGGCGTCGGCAAGTACATCGAGATGGTGCAGCGGCAGATCGGCGGCGCCGACCGCGAGTACCTGATCATCGAGTACGCCTCGTCCAAGCGCGGCCAGCCCGGCGACCGGCTGTTCGTGCCGACCGACCAGCTCGACCAGATCACCCGGTACGTCGGCGGCGAGATGCCGTCGCTGAACAAGCTCGGCGGCGCCGACTGGCAGAAGACCAAGGGCCGGGCCCGCAAGGCGGTCAAGGAGATCGCCGGCGAGCTGGTGCGGCTGTACGCCGCCCGCACGTCCGCGCCGGGCTACGCCTTCGGCCCGGACACCCCCTGGCAGCGCGAGCTCGAGGACGCCTTTCCGTACACCGAGACGCCCGACCAGCTCGCGGCGATCGACGAGGTCAAGGCCGACATGCAGAAGTCGATCCCGATGGACCGGGTGATCTGCGGCGACGTCGGCTACGGCAAGACCGAGGTCGCGGTCCGGGCGGCCTTCAAGGCCGTCCAGGACGGCAAGCAGGTGGCCGTGCTGGTGCCGACGACGCTGCTGGCCCAGCAGCACTACCAGACGTTCGTCGAGCGGTTCAGCCAGTTCCCGGTGAAGGTCGCCCAGCTCTCCCGGTTCACCCCCAAGAGCGACGCCGACAAGATCCTCGAAGGCGTGGCCGACGGCACGGTGGACGTCGCGGTCGGCACCCACCGGCTGCTGCAGCCCTCCACCCGGTTCAAGGACCTGGGCCTGGTGATCGTCGACGAGGAGCAGCGGTTCGGCGTTGAGCACAAGGAGTACCTCAAGCAGCTGCGCACGGCCGTCGACATGCTCACCATGTCGGCGACGCCGATCCCGCGCACCCTGGAGATGAGCCTGACCGGCATCCGCGAGATGACCACCATGCTGACGCCGCCGGAGGAACGGCACCCGATCCTGACCTTCGTCGGGGCGTACTCCGAGAAGCAGATCGTCGCGGCGGTCCGTCGCGAGCTGCTGCGTGACGGGCAGGTCTTCTACCTGCACAACCGGGTCAGCTCGATCGACAAGGCGGCGGCGCGGATCCGCTCCCTGGTGCCCGAGGCGCGGGTCGCGGTCGCGCACGGCCAGATGAGCGAGGAGCAGCTCGAGCGGATCATGATGGGCTTCTGGGAGCGCGAGTTCGACGTGCTCGTCGCGACCACGATCATCGAGGCCGGCCTGGACGTGCCCAACGCCAACACGCTGATCGTCGAGCGCGCGGACGTCCTGGGCCTCAGCCAGCTGCACCAGATCCGCGGGCGGGTCGGGCGTTCCAGGGAGCGGGCGTACGCCTACTTTCTCTACCCGCCGGACAAGCCGCTCGGCGACGTGGCCTACGACCGGCTCGCGACGATCGCGCAGAACTCCGAGCTCGGCGCCGGGATGGCGGTCGCGATGAAGGACCTCGAGATCCGCGGCGCCGGCAACCTGCTCGGCGGCGAGCAGTCCGGGCACATCGCGGGCGTCGGATTCGACCTGTACGTGCGGCTGGTGGGGGAGGCCGTCGCCGAGTACCGCGGCGACAAGCAGGCCCACGAGGTCGCCGAGATCCGCATCGACTTGCCGGTCAGCGCGCACGTGCCGCACGACTACATCGACGGTGAGCGGCTGCGCCTGGAGATCTACCGCAAGGTCGCCTCGATCGTCGACGAGGCGAGCGCGCAGCAGGTGCGCGACGAGCTCGCCGACCGGTACGGCCCGGTGCCGCCGGAGGTGGAGAACCTGATCGCGATCGCGCTGCTGCGCGAGCTCGCCAAGCAGGTCGGCGTCCACGAGATCGCGGCCCAGGGCAAGACGGTGCGCCTGCAGCCGCTGAAGCTCGGCGACGCGGCGCAGATGAAGCTGGCGCGGGTCTACAAGGGCGCGACGTACAAGCCGAACCTGTCGCTGGTCAGCATCCCGCGGCCGACCGAGGGCACCGGCGTGGCGGCGCCGCCGCTGCGCAACCAGGCGGTCATCGAGTGGGCGCGGCGGGTGCTCGTCGACCTCGCGCCGCCGCCCGCGTAGTACGCGTCCGGACCGCGCGGGGGCGGGGTGCGGCGCTCAGTCGCCGTCGCCACCGGAGCCCGGGCTGGTGGACTGCACGATGTCCTTCCAGGCGGCCTCCGAGCCGGTGTGCCCGGTGATCACGGTCTGCACGATGAACCAGACCGCCACGGCGGCGAGCAGCACCCGCGCGACGGGTGCCGCCACGGCGGGCAGCCGCGTCCGGAACTCGCCGCGGCCCGAGGCGAGCGGGCTGCGCACGGCGATCGCGAAGAACGCCAGCACCGTCACGACGAGGTAGCCGATCGCGACCACCTTGAGCAGGTCGCCGGCCTCGGCGTGCTGCTCGATGAGCGCGTTGCCGCCGAGCCGGCGCTGCAGGTCCTCGCCGGCGTCGGCCGCCAGGACCGCGAGCCCCGTGGAGATCACGGTCAGCACCAGCAGCGGCCACCGCAGGTAGAACGCCCACCGCGGCCGGACGGCGACCGCGATGCCGAGCAGGGCGGCGAGGGGCCCCAGCACGACCACCGCGTGCACCAGCAGAACGTGGGCCGGGAGGCCGAAGAGGGTGTCCATGCACGCAGCTCTCCTGACGTCGGGGGAAGGGCGGCTAGACCTTCACATTCGTTCCAAAGAGGACGCTGGCAAGCGCTCCGACGCCGTACGAGATCGCCATCGCGGCCGCACCGCCGACCACCAGCCGGCCGACGGCACGCAGCCGCGAACCGCCGCCGATGGACGCCGACACCCAGCCGGTCAGAGCGAGGGCCAGCAGCACCGCCACGACGGTCGCGATGATGCGCGCCTGCGTCGGGAACAGCAGGATGGCGAGGGTGGGCACCGCGCTGCCGATCAGGAATGAGATCGCCGATGCGACGGCGGCCGCGATCGGGTTCGTCAGCTCGTCGGGGTCGATGCCCAGCTCGGCATCGAGGTGCGCGCCGAGCGCGTCGTGCTCGGTCAGCTCGCGGGCCACCTGGGTCGCGGTCTGCTCGCTGAGCCCCTTCGCGCGATAGAGCGCGGTCAGCTCCTCGAGCTCGATCTCCGGGTCTTCCTCGAGCTCGCGCCGCTCCTTGGCGATGAGATCGCGCTCGGCGTCCCGCTGCGACGAGACGGACACGTACTCGCCGAGCGCCATCGAGATCGCCCCGGCGGCCATGCCGGCGATGCCGGCGGCCAGCAGGGCCGTCGAGCTGGTGGTCGCGCCCGCGACGCCCATCAGCAGGCCGGCCTGGGAGATGATGCCGTCGTTCGCGCCGAGCACCCCGGCCCGCAGCCAGTTGAGCTTGCTCGCGTGCCCGCTCTCGTGGCTCTCGCCGGGGTGGGCCAGCCGCGGATCGGTGTCGGCGAGGTCCTCGCCGGGCGCGGGGGAGGAAGGTTCGATCATGCCCATCAATGAACCACGTCCGCGCCCCCCGCGGGAGGGCACCGCGCCCGGCGGCCAGGGAGGTTCGTCACGCAGGAGAGCCGTACCGAAGCGCCCGCCGGTGATGCCACACCGGCCGCTCGCGGCCCGTGTGAGACAGTGGGATGCCTACAAATCCCTGTGGAAAGGTCTCGTTCGTGCTGGCTCTGAACCTCCGCCGCCGTACTGCCACCCTCCTCGTCGGCGCCGCGCTCAGCGGCCTCAGCCTCACCGCATGCGGGAGCCCGTCGTCGACCGTCGCGACCGTCGGCAGCGAGACGATCACCCAGAAGGAGTACCGGGCAGCGCTCGACAACGCGTACGCCGACCCCATCGTCGGTGCCGAGGCCAAGAAGATGGGCAGCACCTACAGCACCGCGCTGCTGAACGACCTGGTGAGCTTCGAGATCGCCAAGGCGGTCGCCGCGAAGGCCGGGGTGTCGGCCAGTGCCTCCGACGTCAGCGCCAAGCTCACCGAGCTGCTCGGTGGCCAGAGCCTCGAGCAGGCGCAGAAGGCCTACGTCGCGCAGGGCCAGCCGATCACCGAGCAGCAGATGCGCATGCGCCTCGGGGTGCTGCTGGTCAGCGAGGAGCTCGGCAAGCAGGCGACCGGGACGACGCAGGAAGCCCTCGCCGCGCAGCAGCTCGCCGACCTCAAGGCCAAGCGGGACGCCGACCCGAGCAAGTACACCAAGTTCAACCTGACCCTCGCCGCGACGATGGACCAGGCCAAGGGACAGGCCTGGGTGGAGAAGACCAAGTCCGGCACGGCCGGCTCGCTGACCGAGGTCGTGGCCGCGGACCCCGACCAGTCGACCGGTGGGCAGGCCACCACCCAGGACGTCGACGGCGGCCAGGAGGACCCGAAGATCATCGCCCAGATCGCGGCCATCCCGGCCGGGCAGACCGGCCTGCTGACGATCGGCCCCGACCCGTCGAGCGGCGCGTTCTACTACTACGCCGTCACGGTCAACAGCGCCACCGTCGACGACGACGCGACCCTCAAGCAGCAGGCGGACCAGGCCGCGGAGCAGCAGTTCCAGAACGCCGGGCTGACCGCCGCGGCCGACGAGGCGAAGAACATCAAGATCGAGGTCAACCCGCGGTACGGATCGGTCGAGCGTCCCAAGCAGGGCCTGCCCAGCGTGACGGTGCCCAAGTCCGACACCTTCTCGACCCCGACGACGTCCGCGTCGTCGGCGCCGGCCCCGGCCCTCCCCGCCGGCGCGTGACCGAGCGCGGGCTGGCCCGCGCCGTGCGGGTGATGGACCGGCTCCGCTCGCCGGGAGGCTGCCCCTGGGATGCGCAGCAGACGCACCGCTCGCTGGCCAAGTACCTCCTCGAGGAGGCGTACGAGGCGGTCGACGCGATCGGCGGCAGCGATCCCGAGCACCTGAAGGAGGAGCTCGGCGACGTCCTGCTGCAGGTGCTCTTCCACGCCCGGATCGCGCAGGAGTCGGCGGACGGCTTCGACATCGACGACGTGGCGGACGCGCTGAGCGACAAGCTCGAGCGGCGCCACCCGCACGTCTTCGGTGACACGCAGGTCAGCGGGGCCGACGAGGTCGACGCCAACTGGGAGCAGATCAAGGCCGCCGAGCAGCAGCGCACCGGCACCTACGAGGGCCTGGTCTGGGGCGCCCCGTCGCTCGCCGTCGCTGCCGCGGCCCTGCGCCGGGCCGCCCGCGCCGGGGAAGACCTGCAGGTCGCGCGGGACGGCGCCGAGGGCGAGGTCGCGGCCGACCTGCTGGCGGTCGTGCGCCGCGCGGGCGAGCTCGGGGTGGACGCCGAGACGGCGCTGCGCGGGGCGCTGCGTGCCGCGACCGCGACGTCCGCGAGCAACCCCACAGCGCGCGCCTAGCAGCGATCCCAGCCAGGCAGCGGATCGCCGTTAAGGTGGAGTCGACAGCGCGCACCTGACGTGCCGCGACGCACGAGTATCACCAGAGCCCCAAAGGAGCATCAGTGGCCAGCATTGAGGCGATCGGCGCCCGCGAAATCCTGGATTCCCGTGGCAACCCCACGGTCGAGGTCGAGGTCCTGCTCGACGACGACACCTTCGCGCGGGCCGCCGTGCCCAGCGGGGCGTCGACCGGCCAGTTCGAGGCGGTCGAGCTGCGCGACGGTGGCAAGCGCTACGGTGGCAAGGGCGTCGAGAAGGCGGTCGCGGCCGTGGTCGACACGATCGCCCCGGAGCTGATCGGCTACGACGCCGAGGAGCAGCGGCTGATCGACCAGCGGATGATCGAGCTCGACGGCACCAAGGACAAGTCCAAGCTGGGCGCGAACGCGCTGCTGGGCGTGTCGCTCGCCGTCGCGCAGGCCGCGGCCAAGGCGGCCGACCTCCCGTTGTTCCGGTACGTCGGCGGCCCCAACGCGCACGTCCTCCCGGTGCCGATGATGAACATCCTCAACGGCGGGGCGCACGCGGACTCCAACGTCGACATCCAGGAGTTCATGATCGCGCCGATCGGCGCGAGCAGCTTCTCCCAGGCGCTGCGCGCCGGCACCGAGGTCTACCACGCGCTGAAGGCGGTCCTGAAGAAGGAGGGCCTCGGCACCGGGCTCGGCGACGAGGGCGGCTTCGCGCCCAGCCTGTCGAGCAACCGCGCGGCTCTCGAGCTCATCGACAAGGCGATCAGCTCCGCCGGCTTCAAGACCGGCAAGGACATCGCGCTGGCCCTGGACGTCGCCGCGAGCGAGTTCCACAAGTCGCGCAAGTACGAGTTCGAGGGCGGCAAGAAGTCCAGCGACGACATGATCGCCTACTACGACTCGCTGGTCAGCGACTTCCCGATCGTGTCGATCGAGGACCCGCTCAACGAGGAGGACTGGGCCGGCTGGGCGGACATCACCAGCCAGCTCGGCGACAAGGTGCAGCTGGTCGGCGACGACCTGTTCGTGACCAACCCCGAGCGCCTCGGGCGCGGCATCCGCGACGGGGCGGCGAACGCACTGCTGGTCAAGGTCAACCAGATCGGCACGCTGACCGAGACGCTGGACGCCGTCCAGCTCGCGCACCGCAGCGGCTTCCGGTGCATGATGTCGCACCGTTCGGGCGAGACGGAGGACGTCACGATCGCCGACCTCGCGGTCGCGACCGACTGCGGGCAGATCAAGACCGGCGCGCCGGCGCGCTCCGAGCGCGTCGCGAAGTACAACCAGCTGCTGCGCATCGAGGAGGAGCTCGACGACGCGGCCGTATACGCCGGCCGCTCGGCCTTCCCGCGCCTGGACGCCAAGAAGAAGTAGCGCGTGGCACCCCCAGCAGAGCGCAAGGCGCCGCGTCCGGCCGGACGCGGCGCCGCCGCGCGTTCGCGGGCGGGCGCGAAGTCGTCGTCCG
>NZ_WBKP01000037.1 GCF_009602465.1 Cumulibacter manganitolerans
CCAACGCGAACAGGGCGTGATTCGAGAGCTCCTTACCGCGGTCCCACGTCAGGGTCTTGCGCAGTTGCTCGGGCAGCGTGGTCATCGACGCCGTGAGCGCGGCGTTCATCGCGACGGCACCGTAGCCACCGAGCGAGGGCCCGTTCTTCACATAAGGCTTCTCGCCCCAGCCGTGGATGCGGGGCAGGTGCACCAGGAGCGTCGAGCGGCTGCTGCGCTCGACGAGGGTGCCGATCGCGGACCTGCCCGCCCCGATGATAAAGTCGCCTTCCCAGTGCCCTGGGACGGCACGGTCCTCGGCTTCGGCTGGACGCTCGCTGAGGACGACGTCGACGGTGACGTGCCCCTGCGCCTTGTTCCGTGAACGAGACCTCGGCGCACGCAGCGCCCGCCCCGTGCGCAGACATGTGACTAGTTCACGCTTGAGCGCGCCACGTCCCTCGATGAACAGCGACTGATAGATGGCCTCGTGGCTGATGCGCATGGACTCATCCTCGGGGAACTCGACCTTCAGGCGTTGCGCGATCTGTTCCGGGCTCCATGCCGTCGACCACCGTCGGTCTTGACGGTGGGGCTTGTTCAGCCCCTTCCACGGCGGCGTCGTGGGGCCTGGCACGATCGTGCCGTCGGGCCGACGAATCGCACCGGCGAGCCGGTCTTGCACGTACGTGCGCAACCGCTCGTTGCCCGCCAGCTTCGCCGTCTTGGGTCGCTTGGCGGCCTGCTGCGCCTTCCACTGCGCCACCACGGCCCGATAGACCAGCTTGCCGCTCCTGGTGGCTGCGTTGCGGCGCAGCTCGCGCGAGACGGTCCCGGGATCGCGACCGATCTCCCGAGCGATCTCCCGCACGCCCTTGTCCCCTGCCTTGAGCAGCGCAATCTCCTCGCGTTCGGCGAACGACAAATACCGACCGGTGGGCTCGTTCAGACTCAGCGGTGTCATCCCGCCAGCGTGGCGGAACCATCGGATCCCGACCGGCGCCGACACGCCGACCCTCTCAGCGGCCTGGACCGTCGTGATCCCCGTCGCGACCAGCCGCCAGAACTCCCGCTGCACAGCGCGCGACGGCTCGGGCCGGCCCGGTGAGCGCATCGGCGCCCGCATCGCCCTGTCCGCGGCCCACTGCCGTCTCGCCCCAGCCGGCGCCTCCGGCATTGGTTTCCTCGGTCGTCCCATCGGACACCTCCGTGATCGAGGTGTTGCGACGACCAGTTGAATCCGCCTTGGCTACCGGCGTCGGTGTGGTGGACCAGCCCGCGCAGGTCGCTGATGCCGTCACGGTTGCGGGTCCAGATCGCGTGCTCGAGACAGTCCATCACAAGTTCGGTGTTCATGCGTGTCGCTGCGCGCCAACCGACGATGCGCCGGGAGAACACGTCGAACACGAACGCGACATAGACCGTTCCGGACCAGGTTGCGACATAGGTGAAGTCGGCGACCCAGAGCCGGTTCGGTGCTGGTGCGGTGAAGTCTCGTTCGACCAGGTCAGCCGCGCGCAGCGCGCCAGGATCGCTGGTCGTGGTGCGCACTCGCCGGCCGCGTCGTGCGCCACTCCAGCCCTGAGCGCTCATGAGGCGCTCGATAGTGCACCGGGCCACCTCGTGACCGCAGGCCCGCAGATACAGCCACATCTTGCGGGCACCGAACCTGGCCCGAAACCGATGCTCGCGTGCCTCGCCGATCAGCTCAAGGACCCCCGCGTCCCGCAACGTGCGTCTGGAAGGCGCCCGGCTGCGGGCCTCGTAGTAGGTGGACGGAGCGATCGGGACCGCGTGCTCGGTGAGCACCCGGCAGATCGGCTCGACTCCGTAAAGGTCGCGATGCTGATCGATGAACTCGATCAATACCGATGTGGGCGGTCGAGCTCCGCCGCGAAGAAAGCCGATGCGCTCTTGAGAATCTGGTTCGCTCGCTCGAGCTCGGAGACCTTCTTCTTCCGCTCGCGGATCTCTGCCAGCTCTTCGGTGGTTCTGCCCGGCCGAGTGCCCTGATCGATCTCCGCGCGCCGCACCCATTTGCGCAGCGTCTCCGGTGAACCGATCCCCAGCTGCCGGGCGATCGTGCGGATCGCTTCGAACTCCGAGGGGTACTCGCCCTGCGCGACCGACTCCATCACCACGCGTACAGCGCGCTCACGAAGCTCTCTGGGGTACTTGCTGGGACGTGCCATGACTTCATCCTCTTCCAACTAATGAAGTCTCCGGACATCCCGGGGCGGTTCAAGTCGCAGTCGAGCCAGCCGCCCGTGGTGGCATTGTCGCAGTGGAGGCAGGGCGCGGGCGGGAGTCACCGGCCGGTGGCAGCGCGAAGACCGGCGGCCGAGCTCTCGCGGGTCTTCGCTCTGCGCAGTCCAGACGTACGAGAGGCAGATCATGTACCAAACGCTGACTCTGACCCAGGCGGCGCGGTGAGAGCCCAAAGGACACCGGAGGACGACATGGGCCAGGAGGACTTCCACGCCATCTTCGAGCACACCGCTCCGCAACTGCTCCAGCTGGCCTACGACTACGTCGACCATGACGAGCGGGTGGATGCGATATGGGTAGTCAGCACCCAGGAGCAGGGCGTGGGGGTTACCGCCGCCTTCTACCGGATCGACGGGCGTCCGGTGCACCACGCCGAGGTGCCCCTGCTGTTACCGCAGGTCTCGAAGGACGACCACGCCACCTTCCTGGAGGAGCTCAGCGACCTGAGTTGGGCGTTCGCCGAGGTGGATGACGCCGACATGCCGACGCGGATGGTGATCCGTCTCGACGTGGCCGGGGACGCCATGGAGGCAGACTTCTCCTACGAACGGGTTGCACCTGTCGAGGACGAGATGGACGATGCCACCATCATGGATCAGTGGTTCAACCGGCTGCGAGATACCGGAAACGACTCCGCCACCACTCCTCTATAGAGCACGTAGCCAACCGCCGAGACAACCGCTTGCTCTTCGAGTACAACGCGCCCGGGTGGTTTGGCAGAGACACGTTAGATGGACTCCGACAGCAGTGAATCCTCGCTCGAGCCCGTGGGTGTGCGCCATCGCCACCGCAGGCGATGGCACCTGCGGCACCGTCGACGTCGAGGTGAGTTCCGATGGCACAACCCTCTGGATCACCGGCCTGACGAACAGACCGCGGGTGGACGCCCACGGTGTCAACGGTGTTGCCGGACGTTGGGCTCAGTAGTGGTAGCGAGCCTGAAGGATCACCAGGTCTTCGTCGTCGACGAGGTAGACGAGCCTGTGTTCGTCGGTGATGCGCCGCGACCATGATCCCCGCGCCCCGTACTTGAGCTGCTCGGGCTTGCCGATGCCGGAGAACGGCTCGCGGAGGCATGCGTCGATCAGGGCGTTGATCCGCTTGAGGATTCTACGGTCGGCCGTCCGCCAGTGCTTGTAGTCCTCCCACGCGGACTCGTCCCAGACCAGTCGCACTCAGGCGTCCTCGACGGGATCGTCGCTGCGGTCGAGCTCGTGAACCTCCGTCTTGCCCGCGGTGGCACGCTCGTAAGCGTCGAGCAGCCGGCGGGCGTTGGCCGGCGAGCGGAACAGGTAGGCGGTCTCCTGCCAGGCCGCATACTCATCGGCCGGCATCAGCACAGCGTTGCCCTTCCGCGAGACGATTTCGACGGCAGTGCGGTCGTTATTCACCCGCTCGATGAGCGGGAACAATGTCTTGCGGGCCTCGCTCGCGCTGATCGACATAGCGGTTCCCTTCACTGCTTGATCGACTTGTACGCGATCATGGTACCACTAGGCGCCGGCCTGCCCCTGCTCGCCGAAGAGGTGCTGAAGACACGCGCCACCAGCGCTTGCGCCCTAGGGAGCGGCTCCTCCCCGGCCACCACGGCCAAGTTAGGAACCAGGCCCTCGACTTCACCCTCTCGGGCGGGGGTGCCGGGGCGCTACGCTGGGGCTCAGTCTTTCTATAGAAAGAGGAGCACCATGACCGGCGAGCACTCCGCGGCGTACGCCGCCCGTCCCTGGCTCGCGCTGTACGACGAGGGCGTCAGCGCGGAGACCGCGATCGAGTTCACCAGCGGCCTGGACATGCTGCAGCAGGCGGTGCGCCGCTCCCCGGACCGCGCGGCGCTGTACTACCTCGACCGGCCGATGACGTTCGCCGAGCTCGACCGGCACAGCGACGCGTTCGCGGTGGCGCTGCACAGCGAGCACGGCGTCACCCGCGGTGACCGGGTGATGCTGCAGCTGCAGAACATGCCGGCGTTCCTGATCGCGCAGTACGCCGCGTGGAAGCTCGGCGCCATCGTCGTCCCGGTCAACCCGATGTTCAAGACCGACGAGTTGCTGAAGCTCGCGAGTGATGCGCAGCCGAAGGTGCTGGTCCAGCTGGACTCGCTGTACGACGCGCTGCACGAGCCGATCGAGGCCCTGGGCACCGCCATCGTGACGGCATCGGGGCTCGACTACTGCAACGAGTGGCCGACCGACCGGCTGGGCGAGATGCCGCGGCTCGAGCCGGACTCCGCGGGCGACCTCGGGCAGCTGTGCACGCAGTACGCCGGCCGTCAGCCGGAGCCGGTCACCCTGAGCCCGGACGACACCGCCTACCTCGTCTACACCTCCGGGACGACCGGGCCGCCGAAGGGCGCGATGAACCTTCATCGCGCGGTGGTGTTCAACTCCGAGAACTATCGCGCGTACTGCCACCTCGACGAGACCGACGTCTGCCTGGCCATCGCCCCGCTGTTCCACGTCACGGGGCTGATCGCGCACGTCGGCGTCTGCGCACTGCTGGGCATGCCGATGGCTCTCGGCTACCGGTTCGACCCGGTCGTGATGTGCCGGCTCATCGAGCGGTACCGCTGCACCTGGGTGATGGGATCGATCACGGCGTACATCTCGATCCTCAACGAGCCGAGCACGGCGGACTTCGACCTGTCGACGCTGAGCAAGTTGTGGAGCGGCGGCCAGGCCGTGTCGCCCGCGACCGTCGACCAGCTCGAGGGCCGCCTCGGCGCCTACGTGCACAACCTCTACGGGCTGACCGAGACCACGTCCGAGTCGCACGCCGTCCCCGCCGCGCGCAAGGCGCCGATCGACCCGAAGAGCGGCGCGCTGTCGGTGGGCCCGCCGGTCCCCGGATTCGAGTGCCGAGTGACCGACGAGGACGGCGTGGACGTCGCCGTCGGCGAAGTCGGCGAGATCGTGATGCGCTCCCCCGCGGTGGTCCCCGGCTACTGGAACAAGCCCGAGGAGTCGGCCAAGGCGATCCGCGACGGCTGGCTGCACACCGGGGACGTCGGCTTCATGGACGCCGACGGCTGGTTCTACATCGTCGACCGGATGAAGGACCTGATCGTCGCCTCCGGGTTCAAGATCTGGCCCCGCGAGGTCGAGGAGGTGCTCTACAAGCACCCCGCCGTCCGCGAGGCCGCGGTCATCGGCGTACCGGACGACTACCGTGGCGAGACCGTCGCAGCGTTCGTCAGCCTCAAGCCGGGCACCAGCGCGACCCCGGAGGAGCTCCAGGCGTTCTGCAAGGAGCGGCTCGCGGCCTACAAGTACCCGCGCACCGTCGAGATCATCGACGAGGTGCCCAAGAACGCCAGCGGCAAGATCATGCGGCGCGAGCTGCGTCGATGACCGCACCCGTCCCGCGCCCTCCGGCGTTCGTGCGCGAGGACGGGGCGCGGCTCAGCCCGCAGATCGGCCAGTGGCTGCGCGAGCGGATCCTCTCCGGGCACTTCGCGCCGCACGAGAAGCTCAAGCCCGAGCACCTCGCGGAGATCTTCGGGGCCAGCGCGACGCCGGTCCGTGAGGCGCTGATGACACTGCACGGCGAGGGTCTGGTGAGCCTCGCCCCCGGCCGCGGCTTCGCCGTCCAGCAGCTGACCCAGCAGGACATCGAGGACGTGCTGTCCGCGCACGCGCACTTCGCGGCGATGCTCGCCGAGCGCGCCGCGCGGACGCTCGAGGACGCAGACATCCACCGGCTGCGCGAGATCCAGGCGCGGATCGTCTCCTCCGGCGCCGCGGGCGACCTGCTCGGCCTCGAGCGGCTCGACGACGAGTTCCACCGCGTCATCAACCGGGCGGCCGGCTCGGCGCGCCTCAAGTGGCTCTACAGCACCACCTTCCGGTTCGTGCCGAACCGGCTGTTCGACGAGATCGACGGGTTCGCCGAGGCCGCGATCGAGGACCACGTGCTGGTCATCAAGGGCCTGGTCAACCGCAATCCCGAGGCCACCGCCGCGGCGATGCGCGCGCACTGGCTCAACGTCGGGACGATGCTCGTGCGGCACATGCGCGCGCACGGGACGCTCGCGGACTGACGGCGAACTGCACACCGGCCCTACAGTGCCCTGTGGTTGGCTAGCGGCATGACCTCACAGCGCAAGCTCCGTATCGGTGTCCAGCTCCAGCCGCAGCACGCCGAGTACGCCCAGATCCGCGACGCCGTCCAGCGCGCGGAGGACCTCGGCGTCGACGTCGCCTTCAACTGGGACCACTTCTATCCGCTGTACGGCGAGCCCGAGGGCAAGCATTTCGAGTGCTGGACGATGCTGGCCGCGTGGGCCGAGCAGACGTCGCGCGTCGAGATCGGCGCGCTGGTCACCTGCAACTCCTACCGCAAGCCGCAGCTGCTGGCCGACATGGCGCGCACCGTCGACCACATCTCCGACGGCCGGCTGATCCTCGGCATGGGCTCGGGCTGGTTCGAGAAGGACTACGACGAGTACGGCTACGACTTCAAGACCGCCGGCAAGCGCCTCGACGACCTGCGCGACTCGCTGCCGCTGGTCAAGGAGCGCCTCGGGAAGCTGAACCCGGCGCCGACCCGCGCCATCCCGGTACTGATCGGCGGCGGCGGCGAAAAGAAGACCCTCAAGCTCGTCGCGCAGTACGCCGACATCTGGCACACCTTCGTCGGCGGCAGCGAGCTCGACCACAAGCTCGAGGTGCTGAAGAAGCACTGCGCAAACGTGGGCCGCGACTTCGCCGAGATCGAGATCTCGGCCGGCGTCGGCGGCCGCGGACGCGACGGCAAGCAGCCGCGGACCCCGGAGGACGAGGGCCAGGCGCTGGTCGACCAGGGTGTCACGCTGCTCACCGTCGGCGTCGGCGGACCGGACTACGACCTGTCGATGGTCGAGAAGTACGTCGCGTGGCGTGACCAGCTGAGCGCCTGAACCACCACTTCCCGCCGGCACGCGGGCAGCCCGCCCGGCCACGCACTACGGGACCATCCAGGCAGCGCGCCCTGCTGCACACCGCACCGCTATCCAAGGAGAGACATGGCTGATACGACCGACTACCGCCCGAGCCCGACCGGCTGGGTCCGCGACCAGGTCGAGAAGATCGAGGCCGCCGGCACCACCGACGCCGCCGACATCCAGGGGATGTCCGTCGTCCTGCTCACGATGATCGGCCGCAAGTCGGGCGACACCCTCAAGGTGCCGCTGATGCGCGTCGAGCACGACGGCGTGTGGGCCGCCGTGGCCAGCAAGGGCGGCGCTCCGCAGCACCCGCAGTGGTACTACAACCTGACCGCGCACCCGGACATCACGCTGCAGGACGGCACCGAAACGTACGACGTCCGGGCCCGCCTCATCGACGGCGACGAGCGCGCCGAGTGGTGGGAGCGGTGCGTCGCGGCGTTCCCGCCGTACGCCGAGTACCAGACGAAGACCGACCGGCAGATCCCGGTGTTCCTGCTCGAGAAGCGCTAGCAGCCGACCTTCTGCGGGGCAGCCAGTGACGGTATCGGGCCGATAGCGTCGCCGGCTGCCCCGCAGATCCGGCGGCCAGGCTCAGACGATCAGCAGCGCGAGGTTGATCCCGGTGATCAGCACCGCGCAGATCGCCGCGAGCACCAGCACGACGGGGTGGTTGCGCATCGCGCCCATCACGCGCGTGCTGCTGGTCAGGTGGATCAGCGGGATGAGCGCGAACGGCAGGCACAGCGACAGCCCGACCTGGCTCAGCACGAGCGCCTGCGTCGGGTTCGAGGCGAGCGCGATGATGACCAGGGACGGCGCGATGGTCACCGCGCGCCGCAGCCAGACGTTGAGCCGCCGCCCGAGGAAGTCGGCCATCACGGTCTGTCCGCTGTAGACGCCGGTGCAGGCCGAGGCGAGCGCCGCCGCGAGCAGCGCGACACCGAACACGACGTCCAGGCCGCCGAGCGTGCCGAGGTGCGCGGCGGCGGTGTCCAGCGCCTGGCCGGCGGCGGTCGGGATCGTCGCCGCGGTCAGCAGGATCGCCACGTTCACGAACCCGGCGACGGTCATCGCGGCGCCGATGTCGCGCCGGACGCCGGCCAGCGTCTTGGGCACGTTCATCCGCGCCTCGTCGGCGTCGGCGTGCTCCTTCGACAGGGTGGAGTGCAGGAACAGCGCGTGCGGCATGACGGTCGCGCCGATGATGCCGGCCGCCAGCAGCACGCTTCCCGCGCCGTCGAGCCGCGGCACCAGCCCGTCCACGGCGTCCGCGCCGACACCGACGCGCGCCAGCATCACGACGTACGCGACGACGACGGCGAACAGCAGCCCGATGGTGAACGCGGTGAACACCTGCTTGCCGCGCATCCGCAGGGCGATGATGCCGACGGAGCTCAGCGCCACGATCAGCGCGCCGACCAGCAGCGGTACGCCGAACAGCAGGTTCAGCGCGATCGCCCCGCCGATGAACTCTGCCAGGTCGGTCAGCACCACGATGATCTCGGCGATCGCCCAGAGCGCCCAGGAGACCGGCCGCGGGTATCGGCGGCGTACCTCGGCGGCCAGCGAGTGACCGGTGGCGAGGCCGAGCTTGGCGGCCAGGTACTGCACGAACGCGCCGACGATGCAGGCGCCGACGACCACCCACAGCAGGAGGTAGCCGTGCGTGGAGCCGGCCACCATGTTGGTGGCCACGTTGCCGGGGTCGATGAACGCGGTCGCCACGACGAAGGCCGGGCCGAGCACGAACAGCTGGCGGACGCGAGAGCGCTGCAGCATGCCGCTCACCTCCTGCCGCCGCGAGTATGTGTCGAAAGACTAGTGCCCACCCACGGCGCGCTTCACGTCAGTGTGGTGACCCCAACTCGGCCTTTTTAGTTGATGCTTCAATAAAAATGGGGGTACTCTGGGAGGCATGAACACCAGCCCGCTCATGCCTGTCGTCTACCTCGGCCACGGAGCCCCGCCGCTGGCCGACGACGCCGTCTGGACCTCCGAGCTCGCCTCGTGGTCCAAGGACCTCCCCCACCCCAAGGCGATCCTCGTCGTCTCGGCGCACTGGGAGGCCGCCCCCGTCACCCTCGGGGCCACCCGCACCGTCCCGCTCACCTACGACTTCTGGGGCTTCCCGCAGAAGTACTACGAGGTGCAGTACAACGCACCCGGCGCGCCGGCGCTGGCCGCCGAGGTCACCAAGCTGCTCGGCGAGGTCGCGCACGACGAGGCCCGCGGTCTCGATCACGGTGCGTACGTCCCGCTGGTCGAGATGTACCCCGACGCGGACATCCCGGTGCTGCAGCTGTCGATGCCGACGCTCGCCCCCGCCCAGCTGTTCGAGCTCGGCCGCAAGCTGGCGCCGCTGCGCGAGCAGGGCGTGCTGATCATGGGCAGTGGCTTCGTCACGCACAACCTGCGGCTGATCCAGTTCGGGCACGGCGGTCCCGCCGACCAGCGCCCTTCCTGGTCGCTGGACTTCGACGAGTGGACGACGCGCGCGATGGCCTCCGGGGACGTCGACAGCCTGCTCGACTTCATGCACAAGGCCCCGGCCGCCCAGCTGGCGCACCCGCGCACCGAGCACTTCGCGCCGATCTTCGTCTCCATGGGCGCGGCGTACGGCGCGGAAGGGCGCACCTTCCAGGCCGACTCGGTGATCGACGGCTACTGGTACGGCCTGGCGAAGCGGTCCTTCCAGATCGCCTAGTCGCGCGGACGGGCATAGTGGACCCGTGCAGCAGCTCACCGAGACGGTCATTCGGCTCGCTGCGGACGACGGACGGTTCGCGCGCGGCGAGGACTACGTGCGCTATGTCCGGGGACTGCAGACCTCGGAGCGCACGGCGAGCGCCACGATCCAGGCCAAGCGGGTGTACGTCGTGCACCTCGACTGGACCGGGTCGAGGCTGACCGGCACGTGTACTTGCTGGGACGAGCCCGACGGGCTGTGCAAGCACCAAGTCGCCGTCGCGCTGGCCGTCGTGGAGAACGCGCCGCCGGACAACCATGGGCAGCCCGCCGAGTTGGCCGACTTCGTGCGGCGGTTGCCCGCCGACGAGCTCGCCACCCTGCTGCTCGACATCGCGGGTGACCACGAGGACGTGCACCGTCGGCTGACCATCCGGATGGCCACCGCGACCGGCAACCCGAACGATGCCGCAAAGGAGCTCGAGTCGAGTGCCTCGCGGGCTCTCTCGATCCGAGGATTCATCGACTACCGCCGATCCTTCGAGGTGGCCGCGGCCGCGGCGACGCTGCTCCGCGAGCTCGAGACGACATTCCGCGCGGCCGGATCGGCCGTCGTCCAACCCGCTCTGCTGCGCACATTGGGACGGCTGCGATCGATCGTCCAGCGCGCGGACGACTCCGGCGGTGCGATCGGAGATGCCGAGCAGCACGCCTACGATCTGTACGTCCGGGCCTGCCGGCAGGGCCCCGTCGACGCGAAGAAGCTGGCCCGATGGCTGGTCAAGTACCAGATCGAGTCGCCCGGCTGGCCGGATGCTCGGTTGGCGCACTTCAGCGAGGCGCTCGGTGAACCCGGGCTGGCGACCTACCGCGCAGAGCTGCGCAAGCGGTCGGCATCCACCGCGCGTCGGCCGGCCCATCCCGATCGTCCGTGGCAGCGCGACCACGACCGCGACACGCTCGACGACCTGCTGATCGACCTGGCGCGACACGACGGTGACGTGGAAGAGCTGCTGCGGCTGCTGGACGACCCGGAGAGCCCACGGCCGGCGGAGGCGATCCGCGTGTTGTTCGCAGCGGGGCGCGCCGCGGACGCAGAGACACGCCTGGACGGCTGGCTCGGCGCGTCACCGAAGCCCCGCGACCGGCCGATGTCGTTCGGCCGCGACCGCGCGCTAAATGCTGGCGAGATCATTGCGATGCTCGAGTCGTTCGGGCGGCACGACGACGCGCTCGAGCACGCCCGGCAGGTCTTCCGGTTCAGCCCGGGTGCGGACACGTTCGCGGCGCTGCTGGACGTCGCACGTCCCGAGGAGCGGGAGGAGCAGCGAGCGTGGGCGCTCGCCGCAGCGACCGAGAAGTGTCGCGCACTCGGTGATGCGCGACCGCTGGTGCTCGTTCATCTCGCGGACGGCGACGGCGACGCGGCCTGGACGGCCGCGCACGAGTTCGGGTCGACGCAATGCTGGCCGGAATTGGTGAGCGGGACGTCGGAAACCCATCCGGCGCAGTGTGCGATGGCGCTGACCATCGCCACGGAGCCCCTGCTTCAGGTCGCCGGCAGTGCGCAGTACCAGGAGATCGCCGCACTGCTCACCCGCGCCAGACCGTTGTACGCGGCGGCCGGGCGGACCGAGGAGCTTCGCGAGTACCTGCGGCAGATCCGCACCGAGCATGCGCGCCGTCCCTTGTTCATCTCGGAGCTGAACCGCGCGGCTCTCGACCCGGACACCCTCTGACGGCGGCTCCCGGCGTCTCGACGTCGCTACGCCTATCGGCTCCGCTCGCTCGACGACCGTTGCATGCGCTCGACGACCGTGTGGGAGGCCGACACCATCCATACCCGGACGCACATGGGCGCGGGGCGACCTTTCCACGGTCGCGGGGTGACCTTCCCACGGTCGTCGAGCGAGGGCGAGGAACGAGCCCGACGTCGAGACGCCGCAACCACGCCGGCTCACCGACGGTGGTCTCCGGCGGGCGTGGAAGGCTAGGTGAGCAGGCCGGGGAACGGGGAGTCGGCGCCGGCCTTCCAGTGCTGCACGCGGACCGCCTTGCCGACCTCGGTGCGCGGCAACCCGCCCGGCTCGGCGAGCACCACCTTGCACGACACGCCGAGGCGGTCCTTCAGCTCGTGCTGCAGCCGCGCCAGCAGCTCGGGGACCTGGCCGCTGGGCACGTCCTGCGTCGGCTCGGTGACCGCGATCATCGACGGCATCGTGCCACGCTCGTCGATGACCAGGGTGTACGCCGTGGACACCCGGTCGTCGGCCAGCAGGACCGCCTCGATCTCGCTCGGGAACACGTTCACGCCGCGGATGATCAGCATGTCGTCGGCGCGGCCGACGATGCGGGACATCGTGGTGAAGGTGCGGCCGTTCGGGTCCTCCACGCGCTGCAGCGAGGCCAGGTCGCCGGTGCGGTAGCGCACCACCGGCGTCGCCTCCTTCGTCAGCGTCGTGAAGACCAGCTCGCCGACCTCGCCCTCGGCGACCGGCTTGCCGGTGGCCGGGTCGATGCACTCGGGCAGGAAGTGGTCCTCGTTGATGAAGAGGTAGCCGGGGCTCTCGGGGGTCTCGAAGGCGACGCCGGGCCCGCCGAGCTCGCACATCCCGTAGATGTCCATCGCCTTGATGCCCAGCCCCTTCTCCAGGGACGCCCGCATGCCCTCGCTCCACGGCTCGGCGCCGAACACGCCGGCCTTCAGCGAGTTGTCCGCGGGATCGATGCCGTGCTTGGCCATCGCGTCGGCGATCGCGGCGGCGTACGACGGCGTGCACAGCAGGACCTCGGGCCGCAGGTCCTCGATGAGGGTCACCTGCCGCTGGGTCATGCCGCCCGAGATCGGGACGGTGCACGCCCCGAGGTGCTCGATCCCCTGGTGCAGGCCGAGGCCGCCGGTGAACAGGCCGTAGCCGTAGGCGTTGTGCACGAACGTGCCGGCGCGAGCGCCCGCCGCGTCGAGCACCCGGGCGTTCGCGCGGCCGAGGATGTCGAGGTCGGTCGCGGTGTACGCGACGATGGTCGGGCGACCCGACGTACCGGACGTCGCGTGGATGCGCCGCACCTCGCTGCGGTCGACGCACAGCATGCCGAGCGGGTAGTACTCGCGCATCTGGGCCTTCGCGACGGTCGGCAGCTCGTTGAGGTTCTCGAGCGTGACCTCCTGCGGATCGACCCCGGCGAGCTGCTCGCGGTGCTGCGGCGACGCGTCGCGCACCCGCGCCAGCAGGGCGCGCAGCCTGTCCTGCTGCAGCTGCCGCAGCTGCTCGACGGGCATCGTCTGGGCGTCGCGGTCGAACATCTCGGTGGTGGGCTCGGCCATGCTGGTTCCTTCTTGCCGGTGGAGAGTCGTTACTGGCGGCTGTCGCCGTCGGTGCGGCGTCGCAGCCCGTCGAGGACCAGCGCGACGACGTGGTCCTCGATGACCTGAGGGGTGAGGGCGCCGCCGGGGCGGTACCACTCGACGAGGGAGTTGACGGTGCCGAAGACCAGCCGGGTCATCAGCGCCGGGTCGATGCCGTCGGAGAGCTCGCCGGCGTCCGCCGCGGCCTGCAGCAGGACGGCGACCCGCCCGTCGAAGGCGCGGCGCGCCTCGATCGCGCGCCGCTCGGTCGCGGAGTTGCCGCGCACCCGCAGGAACAAGGTGATGGTCTCGACGTCCTTCAGCAGCGCCGCCGTCGTGCGCCGGACGACGGTCTCGACCGCGTCGATCGGGCGGGCGTGGGTCGCGAGCGCCTCCTCGGCGGGCAGCAGCGCGTCGTCGAGCGCCCGCGCCGCATGATCGAGCGCCTGCCCGAGCAACGCCTCCTTGCCGGAGACGTGGTGGTAGATCGAGGACTTCGTGATACCGGCGGCGGCGGCGATCGCATCCATCGACGTGCCGTCGTACCCGCGGTCGTTGAAGGTGCGGATGGCGACCCGCAGCAACGACTTGGCGTCGTGCTGGCGGCGGCGGGTGGCTGGCTTCGTCACGAGTCCTCTTCGGCAATCCACCGACCGTTCGGTCGGTTAACGTTGCAGTCTGCCCTACCGGGCCGCAAAGATCCAGACTGTCTCGGGAGGTAATCCGTCGCTACGCTCGGGTCATTCGACCAGCACCCGATAGGAGCCACCGTGAGCAATTCCTTCTTCGCCGTGTACAAGATGCCCGATGACCCTGCCGCGTTCGACGAGGCCTACAAGGGCCACACCGCCATCGTCGAGAAGCTGCCGGGAATGACCGAGCTGCGGGTCAACAAGGTCGTCAACCAGGTGGCCGGCGAGCCGAAGCTGTACCTCATCACCGAGATGGCCTTCGGCTCGGTCGAGGATCTGCAGGCGGCGCTCGCGTCCGACCCGGGCAAGGAGTCCGCGGCGGACCTGCAGAGCTGGGGCGGCGACAAGCTGATCTCGATGCTCGTCACCGAGCGCCTGCAGTAGACCCGATACGTCTCGACGGCCGAGGACGCCCCACGGGGTGTCCTCGGCCGTCATCGTGGCGGAGCGGTCGCCGTCAGCCCTGGGGCAGCGCGTCGAAGGACTTCTTGGTCTCCTCGTACCAGGCCATGCCGCCGGCCGGGTCGGCCCAGCGGGCCGACATCGCGTCGGCCGCCTCCTGGTGCGCGGCGTCGCCACCGCCGACCGCCTCCTTCAGGTGCGCGTCCTGCGCCTTGATGACGTCGTCCGCAGTCTCGCCGCGGTGCTCGAGGTCGCACGGTCCGCCGAGCTGATTGCAGGTCATGGTCTTCATGGTGGTTTCCTCTCTTGGCTGCTTTTCCTGGTTGACGATTCCCGGGGCACGAGTGTGACAGCCTGGCGCGCGTGATGTGGCACAGGTAACTTCTACAAGGATCCGCACGGCAGGCGACGGGGAGGCGTGATGAGTGACGGCGTGGTGCTCACCGACGAGATGAGGGCCCTGATCGGGCAGACCCACGAGTGGACGTACGAGGTCACGACGACCGGCGTCCGGGGGTTCGCCCGCGGCGTCGGATACGCCGATCGCACCTACTACGACGAAGCCGCGGCCGACTCGGCCGGTTACCAGGCGCTGCCCGCGCCGCCCTGCTACCTGGGCACTCCGGTCTACCTCCCCGGGGAGGTCGACGAGACGTTCTCGGTGCCGGCGGTCGTCAGCCCCGCCCCGCAGCAGTTCGGGCTGCAGAACGTCCTCGACGGCGGCACCGAGACGGTGTACGACCGTCCGCTGCTGGCCGGTGACGTGCTGACCGCGACCCACCAGATCGCCGACGCCACGCCGAAGCAGAGCAAGGCACTCGGGCCGATGCTGGTCGTGTCGACGCAGTCGGACTACCGGGACGCCGACGGCCGGCACGTCGCGACCCAGCGGTCGCAGGTCATCTTCTACTGATCCGGGAGGACGAACCGATGAGCTTCGAGATCGCGGTCGGCGACCGCCTGCCCACGCTGACCAAGAGCCCCGACCGCGAGGCGCTGGTGAAGTACGCCGCCGGCGGCGGCGACTTCAACCCCCTGCACTTCGACGCGGACTTCCCGCAGACGAAGCTGACCGGCGGCAACATCGTGCACGGCCGGCTGAAGTACGCGGCGATGGGCCAGTGCGTGTCGGACTGGCTCGCGCACCGCGGCTGGATCCGCTCGATCAGCGCGCAATACCGCGGGATGGATCTCGTCTCGACCACCTTCACCTGCGAGGGCGAGGTCACCGACGTCCGCGAGGAGGACGGGTCGCAGGTCGCGACCGTGCGGCTGTGGACCGCCGACGCGAACGGCAACCAGACCACGGTCGGCCAGGCCGAGGTCGTCGTCCCCACCTGAGCCGAGCGCTACCCCACGGTCGTCGAGCGAACCCCCCCCCGGTCGTCGTCCCCCACGGTCGAGCGACCACGGTCGTCGCCCCCCCCACACGGTCGTCGAGCCCCCCACGGTCGTCGAGCGAGCGAGGAACGAGCGACGTCGAGACGACGCAAGTCGACAGCGCATCGCACCGCGTCTCGACGTCGCCTCCGCTAACGCTCCGGCTCGCTCGACGACCGTGGAAGGCGGTCCGGCTCGCTCGACGACCGTGGAAGGCGGTCCGGCTCGCTCGACGACCGTGGAAGGCGGTCCGGCTCGCTCGACCACCCGATGGTCACCGCGTCTCGACGTCGCCTCCGCTAGCGCTCCGGCTCGCTCGACGACCGTGGAAGGCGCTCCGGCTCGCTCGACGACCGTGCAGCCGCGCCGGTGCGGCGTTCCAGGCCGGTCAGCACCTCGGGCTCTGCCCGGAACCGGATCCCGGCGACGCGGCCGCGCGCGACCGTGAAGTCGAAGGCGACCCTCGGCTCGCCGCGGTAGAACCATGCGGCGCCCGGGCGTCCCTCGATCAGCACCGGAAGCGCGGACTGCGCGGCGCCGTCGAACATCGCGGCGACGGCATCGCGGCCGGCGAGCCGCTGCGGCGTCCCGGCAGCGACCGCATCCGGGTCCGCGCTGATCACGACGTCCGGCGCCAGCAGGTGCAGCAGCTGCGCGAAGTTGCCGGCGCGGCTGGCCGCGAGGAAGGCGTCGACGACCTCCCAGTCCGCCGGTGACTCCGCCGGTGCCTGGCGAACCACCTTCGCTCGCGCCCGCGACGCGAGCTTGCGGGCAGCGGGGGGTGTCGTGCCGAGCACTGCCGCGACGGTCGGGAACTCGACGCCGAAGGTGTCGTGCAGGACGAACGCGACCCGTTCGGCGGGCGTCAGGTGATCGAGGACGACCTGCAGCGCGACACCGACGGAGTCAGCCAGCGCGACCTCGTCCGCCGGGTCGGCCTCGCTCGCCTCGCGATCGCGCGCGTCGAGATCATCCGTCGGCTCGGGCACGCGCGCACGCAGCCGGTCGAGGCACAGCCGCGTGGTCACGGTCGTGAGCCACGCGGGCAGCGACGCTATGTCGGTCGTGGACTGCTCCAGCCGCAACCACGCCTGCTGGACGACGTCCTGCGCCTCGTGCGCGTCGCTGAGGATCCCGGCAGCGATCCGGGCGGCCGGGGCCGCTCGGCCTCGAAGCGGGCCGCCAGGTCCATCGCGCGCTCGTCGGGCGTCGCCATCGCGCTGATCAGCCTCGGCGCCGGGCGGGCAGGTCGTCGTCGCGCACGGCGCAGTCGTCGTCGAGCAGGGAGTCGTAGTTGAGCACCGCGCCATCACCGCCATGCAGCCGACCCTCGTCTCGCAGTGCGCCATCACCGTCGCGCGGCCGGTCGTCGTCGCGCACGGCGCCGTTGTCCAGCAGGGAGTCGTAGTCGAGCAGCGCGGCATCCTCACCGAGCAGCCCGCCGTCCTCGTCCAGCGCGAAGACGCCGTCCGCGATCACCGGCGACTGCTCACTCCCTGCTCCGGCGCCGCGCTTCTTCTCGCGAGCCCGGAAGCAGGCGACCAGCGCCCACGCGAGGACCGCCATGACCGCGCCCGCGGCGATCAGGAACCCGAGCACGAGCGCGACGGTGAGCAGCACTTCTGGAGGCATCGCCCCATTGTTGCCGATGCCCGGCGCTCGCGCGATCATCGTCCCGGGTCCGCGGCGCGAGCCACGCAGTACATTCCAGTCATGCCCGCGACCCATGACGTCCTCAACCAGGCCGAGCCGCTCGTCGAGTACGACGCGGCGGCGATCGACACGCCGCTGCAGGACGCCGTGCGCCGGCTCGCCGACGACGCGACCGCCGATTCGCTGTCGTCGATCGGGCGGCGGCTCGGCGACCCGCACGTCCAGCAGTGGGGCATCGACGCCAACGCCTACCCGCCCGTACTGCGGACCCACGACCGGTACGGCAACCGGATCAACGAGGTCGACTTCCACCCGGCCTGGCACCACCTGATGGACGTCGCCGTCACCGAGGGCCTGCACGGCGCACCGTGGGTCAGCGACGGCCCGGCGCCGCACCTGCGGCGCGCGGCCGGCTTCTACGTGTGGAGCCAGAACGAGGCGGGGCACGGCTGCCCCATCTCGATGACCTACGCGATCGTGCCGGCGCTGCGGGCGAACGACGAGCTGGCGCGTCAGTACGAGCCGGGACTCACGTCATCGGTCTACGAGCCCGGCCTGCGCGACCCCGCCCTGAAGCAGGGCCTGCTGGCCGGCATGGGGATGACCGAGAAGCAAGGCGGCTCGGACGTGCGCGCGAACACCACCCGCGCCGTCGCCGCCGAGGACGGCAGCTGGCGGATCACCGGCCACAAGTGGTTCACGAGCGCGCCGATGTGCGACCTGTTCCTGATCCTCGCGCAGGTGGACGGCGCCGGGGTGTCGTGCTTCCTCGTGCCGCGGGTGCTGCCCGGCGGCGAGCGCAACGTCTTCAACCTGCAGCGCCTGAAGGACAAGCTCGGCAACAAGAGCAACGCCTCCAGCGAGGTGGAGTTCGACCAGACCGTCGGCTGGCTGGTCGGGGACGCCGGCCGCGGCGTGCAGACGATCATCGAGATGGTCTCGATGACCCGCCTCGACTGCGTCATCGGATCCACCGCCTGCCAGCGCGCGGCCCTCGTGCAGGCCGTGCACCACGCCCGGCATCGCAAGGCCTTCGGCGCCACGCTGTCCCAGCAGCCGCTGATGCAGGAGGTGCTGGCCGACGTCGCCCTCGAGGTCGAGGCGGCCACCGCGCTGATGACGCGCCTCGCCGCGGCGGTCGACCGCGGCGAGCACGAGTTCTCCCGGCTGGCGGTCGCCGCCGGCAAGTTCTGGGTGTGCAAACGGGCGCCGCACGTCGTGGCCGAGGCGCTGGAGTGCCTGGGCGGCAACGGCTACGTCGAGGAGTCCGGGATGCCCCGGCTGTTCCGCGAGTCGCCGCTGAACTCCATCTGGGAGGGCTCGGGCAACGTCATCTCGCTGGACGTCCTGCGGGCGATGGGCCGCGAGCCGGAGTCGGTCTCGGCGGTCACCAAGGAACTGGCGCTGGCCGCCGGCGCCGACCGTCGGCTCGATGCCCACCTGGAGCGCTTGCAGCTCTCGCTGCAGGAGGCGACGCCGCGCACCGCGCGGCGGGTGGCGCAGGACCTCGCGCTCGGCCTGCAGGGCGCGCTGCTGGTGCAGCATGCCCCGGCGTACGTCGCGGACGCGTTCTGCGCGACGCGGCTGGACGGCGACTGGGGACACGTCTTCGGCACCCTGCCGGCGTCCGTCGACGCGGCCGCGATCATCGAGCGCGCCTTCCCGTCCTGACCACCGCCGCAACGCTCAGCTGTCCGGCGGCGGCTCCGGCTTTCCGAGCGAGGTGGGGGCTGGGCGGAAGCGAAGCGACGTAAAGGCCCGCCGCCGGTACCAATGACGCGAGCCGACCACCCCGGCGCCGGGCCCAGTCGCGGAGCGCGCGCAGCCACCGCCGAACGGTCGAGGAGAGGTGGCTGATCGGCGGCGGTCCGGGCTTTCTGAGTGAGGTGGGGGCTGGGCGGAAGCGAAGCGACGTAAAGGCCCGCCGCCGGAACCAACGGCGCGAGCCGACCACCCCGGCGCCGGGCCCAGTCGCGGAGCCCGCGCAGCCACCGCCGAACGGTCGAGGTTCCGGACTGGGCGGCGAAGCGACGTGAAGGTCCACCGCCGAACGGTCCGCGCCCCGACCAGCCTGAGGCCTTGGCCGCTTCTCAGGGCGCTCGCGCTGATCGCCATTACCCTGGTGGGGTGATCACGACGTACGCCGCATCATCCTTTCTGCCCGACTGGCTCAATCCCGAGGTGCTCATCCCGGCGATGGGCCCCTGGGTGGTGCTCGGCCTCTGCGCGATCCTGTTCGCCGAGTGCGGGCTGCTGCTCGGCTTCTTCCTGCCCGGTGACACGTTGCTGTTCTTCGCCGGCATCTTCCACGCCAGCGGCGCGATCAAGACCCCGCTGTGGCTGCTGATGGTCTACATGATCGCCGCGGCGTTCGTCGGCAACCTCGTCGGCTACTGGATCGGGCACAAGGCCGGCCCGGCGGTGTTCAGCAAGCCGAGCGCCAAGTACCTCAAGCCGGAGTACCTGGAGAAGTCGCACGCGATGTTCGAGCGCTGGGGCAAGCCGGCCGTCGTGCTCAGCCGGTTCGTGCCGGTGGTCCGCACCGTCGCGCCGCCGATGGCCGGCGCGTCCCGGATGAACGCCAAGATCTACACGCTGTACTCGTTCGTCGGCGGCGTCCTGTGGATCGTCCTCGTCACCATGCTCGGCATCTGGCTCGGTGACGTCCCGCTGATCCGCGACCACCTCGACCTGGTCATCGTCGCCGCGGTCGTCGTCGTGGTGCTGTTCAGCGCCGGGCCGGCGATCTGGCACATGATCGAGCGCCGTCGCGCCCGCGCGTCGATGACGCCGGAGCAGCTGGCCGCCGAGGACGCTGCCCGCCGCGATGCGGCCACCGTCGAGGCGCCCGACGAGCTCGACGGGTACGACCCCGAGAAGCGACAGCCGCCCACGGCGCGATAGCGCGAGGCGCTTAGCCGGCGTCCACCGGCGTCCAGGTCGCGTGCTTCGGCTGGACGCCGTCCCCCGACGATCGGCCCCGCAGGTGGCGCCACACCCACGGCGCGACGTGCTGCCGGTAGTACGCCGCCTGCTCGCGGGCCCCGCGGCGGGTCTCGACCTGCGGGTGCGGACGTAGCCAGTCCGCCGGCGGCTCGTACCCGAGATGGGCGAGCAGCCGTGCGGCGACGCGCCGGTGCCCGTCGGCGTTCAGGTGCAGCCGGTCCGCCGACCAGTACGGGCCTCGGGCGAGCTCGGCATCCCCGAAGTTGTCGACCATCTCCACGCCGTGCCGGTCGGTCAGCTCGCGCACGATGCGGGTGAGCTCGACGCCGGCGGCGTTGACCCGGCTCCCGAACGGCAGGTGCCGGCTGGGGTCGGCCCCGCTGAGCACCACGAGCCGCACGCCGGCCGCCTGCGCGCGGGTGATGACCCGCTCCGTCAACGCGGTGAGCCGCTGCGGGTCGTACGACGGCCGCAGCAGATCGTTGCCGCCACCGTTGAAGGTCAGCAGGTCCGGGCCGAGCGCGAGGGCCGCGTCGAGCTGCACGGTCGCGATCGGCTCGAGCAGCCGCCCCCGGATGGCCAGGTTGACGTATTCCACGGGGCGCCGCGCCGCTATCTGCTGCGCCGTCAGGTCGGCCCACCCTCGTGGACGCCCGTCGGCGAGCTCGTCGCCGATTCCTTCGGTGAAGCTGTCGCCGATCGCGGCGAAGCGCAGTACCCCAGACACAACCCGGCACAGTACGCCCGGCTCGAGGACGAAGCGCACCGCGGTGCGGCAGACTTGGCGCATGACCGCCCCGCGCGAACACCGCCGCATGCGCTTCGGCTGGCTGCTCGAAGCAGGGGTGCTGCTGGTCTTCGCGAGCCCGATCCTGTGGGCGCTCTCTGCCGCCGCCGGCCTGCCGCCGGCGATCACCGCGACGTTCATGTGGCTCACCGTGGCGCTCGTCGTCGTGGTGCTGGCGTCGATGACCGCGCTGCCGTTCCTCACCCGCTCCCATCGTCGGGGCTGGGGCGCCTACGCCACGGGCGCGGGGCGATCCGGGGACGCGGTGTACCTCGGCTCCGACCCGGGGCTCGCGACCGACCTCCACCGGTTCCCGACGTACCCCTTCGATGCCGGAGAGGGCGGCGAGGTGACCGACGTGCTGCGGACGACGTCCGGCGACGTGTCGATCGCGACCTTCACCTACCGCCGAGCCGGCGCGCGTGGCTGGCGGTCGCTCGCCGGGGCCGCCGACACCTTCCAGATCGTGCTCGCCGAGCTCCCGGTGGCGCTGCCGTACCTGGCGGTGCGGGCGGCTGCGGAGCTGGGCAACGCACTGCCGGCCGGCACCGGCGTCCGGCTCGAGTACGGCGAGTTCAACCGGCGCTACCGCATCGCGACGTACGACGGCTCGAGCGTGGCCCGCAAGTACGCCGTCGACGTGCTCACCCCGAGGACCGCGCAGCGGCTGCTCTCCGTCGAGCCGAAGGACATCACCATCTACGGGCGGTATGTCGTGTGCACCGGCCACTTCCCCGGTCCGCCGCGCACCGCCGTCCGGCTGCTCGAGTCGTACGGCGCGGTGCTGGCCGAGCTGGTCGACCGGATCCCGGGACACGTCTACGCGACCTACGGCGGGATGGTCGAGCGGCCTCGCGGCCTGCTCGACCTCTAGCCGACGCTGCACTGACGCGGCGCCGGCGAGGCCCGGGCCGCCGGCGGCGGGTGCGCTCCAGCGGCGGTCGCGGCGGGAGGCTCCCGTGACGGTCGCGACAGCGGGCCGACCTACCATCTCGGTGCCGCCCTCGTGCGCGCGTTCTCTGGTAGACCAGAGCGGGAACCAACGGGAGGACCCTCGTACATGACCACGCAGCGCGGGCAGCGGCGCACGATCTCCGGCGGCGACGTGGCGGCCCTGGTGGCGGCCTTCGCCGGCGCCTTCCTGATCAGCGCGGGCCTCTCCGGCGACCGCACGGGCCTGACGACCCTGCTGATCGTGCTCGGCATCGCGTTGCTGCTGGGCACCGCCGTCCTGGCGGTCCGCTCGCTGCGCGACCGCACGGCCGAGCTGGCCGACCGCCAGCGGTGGGAGTCGTTCGAGGAGTCCCTCGAGGACGGCGTGCGCTTCGACGTCCCAGAAGGAATGGGCTACGCCCCCGAGCTGCCGGCGTTGCTCGACGACATGAGCGACATCGGCGAGCCGTCGGACGGCCGGGCGCGGCGGGCGATCGTCGGCGAGCTCGGCGAGATCCACTGGTGCGCGTTCCAGCACGAGCGCCCCGACGGCACGTCGACCGTCGGCATGGTGGGGCTGCGTCCCGATCGGCACGCCGACCGCTACCCGCGGCTGCGCGTGATCGTCAAGGACGCCGACGCGGCGCAGTTCGACGAGCGGTACGACGTCCTGGCCGACGACGACGCCTTCGCCGGGCAGGCCCTCAACGACGAGGCGCGCGCCGAGCTGATGCGCGCCGCCGCCTTCGACTGGCGGCTCGAGGGCAACCAGATGATCACCACCCTGCAGCGGCCGAGCACGCCGGAAGAGCAGATCGCGTTCATCGAGGACCGCGTCGAGCCCCTGGCCCGCGTCGCGGCGCTCATCCCGCTGGACGCCTGACCCGCGCCTGACCTCGGCCGGCGCCACGGCACGAGGTCCCCGTCCCGTTGTCTTGTGACGACTTCGGGCGACGTCGCCCGGAGTCGCCACAACTCAACGGGGAGTGGCCGCCTTCGTGGGTCACGACCTGGCCGGACGCCGCATCGGTCATGACCCGCCCGTACGCCGCGTCGACCCCCACCTCGCCGCCGACCTTCCCGCTGCGGTTACTCGCAGGTAGCCTCTCGGCATGGTTCCTCAGGTGTCGGCCTTCGCCGACGACGCGCTCGGCACCTCCGACGCCGTCGGTCTCGCAGCCCGGCTGGCCGCCGGCGAGGTGGCGCCCACGGAGGTGATCGAGGCCGCGATCGCCCGCGCCGAGGTCGTCGGCCCGCGCCTCAACGGGCTCGCGCACGCGGCCTTCGACACCGCCCGGCTGAACGCGGCACTGCCGCGGGCCGGCTTCTTCGCCGGCGTCCCGACGCTGGTGAAGGACAACGCCGACCTGAAAGGCCAACCGACCAACCAGGGCAGCGCGGCGTACACCGCGGGACCGGCCCGGCGGCACGGCGCCTTCGTGCGGCGCTTCCTGCAGACCGGCGTCGTCCCGCTCGGCAAGAGCCGGCTGCCGGAGTTCGGCTTCAACGCCTCCACGGAGTACGCCGACGCCGACCCGGTGCCCAACCCGTGGCACACGGCGTACTCGGCGGGCGCGTCGTCCGGCGGTTCCGCGGCGTACGTCGCCGCCGGGGTGGTGCCGATCGCGCACGCCAACGACGGCGGCGGATCGATCCGGATCCCCGCCGCGGCCTGCGGCCTGGTCGGGCTCAAGCCGACCCGCGGCCGCACGCCGAGCGAGACGGCGATGCAGGCGCTGCCGGTACGGATCATCTACGACGGCATCCTCAGCCGCACCGTGCGCGACACGGCCGCGTTCTATCGCGAGCTCGAGAAGGTCTACCGGCCGCGCCGCCTCGCACCGATCGGGGACGTCACGGGCCCCGAGCGGCGGCGGCTCAGGATCGGCTACACCGTCGACTCGGTCGTCGAGCGGACCGACGCCGAGACGGCGGCGGTGCTGATGAGCACCGTCGAGCTGCTCGAATCGCTGGGGCACCGCGTCGAGGAGGTGCCGCTCGCGGTCGGCCCGCAGTTCATCGACGACTTCTCGCTGTACTGGGCGATGCTGTCGTTCCTCATCGTGTCGACCGGCACGCGGTCCCTGGACCGCTCCTTCGACCGGGCGAAGGTCGACAACCTGACGCGCGGGCTGTACGACGACTTCGCCCGGCAACGCGGCCGGCTGCCCGGGGCGATCCGTCGGCTGCGGCGGATGTCGACGTTGTGGGTCGACTCGTACGCGTCGTACGACGCGCTGCTCAGCCCGACGCTGTCGCACACCACGCCCCGCCTCGGGTACATCGCCCCGAGCGAGCCGTTCGACGTCCACTTCGAGCGGCTGCGGCGGTACGTCGGGTTCACGCCGCTGCAGAACGTCACCGGTGACCCGGCGATCTCGCTGCCGCTCGGGCGGACGACGTCCGGCCTGCCGGTCGGGATGCAGATCGCGGCCGCGCCCGGTGACGAGCGCACCCTCCTGTCGCTCGCCTTCGAGATCGAGCAGGCGCGCCCGTGGCCGCTGCTGTCCGGCGAGGCGGAGCGGGCGGCGCGCTAGGCGATGTGCTCCAGGAGCGCGGAGCGCACGGCGTCCGGCTGCTCGAGATGCGGCGAGTGGCCGGTATCGGGAAGGACCAGCTCGCGGTAGCGGCCGCCGGCCGCGGCGTACTTCGCCAGCACGGCGCGGGTCTGGGCGAGCATCGGCTGCGGCGGGACGACGTCCGCCCCCGGGTACCCGGGGATCAGCCCGGCCTGGCCGAGGACAGCCAGGTCCAGACCTGCGGCGTCGCCGACGATCAGGTCGTTGGCGCCGCGGATCCACAGCACCGGCGGCTTCGGCGCGACGTCGACGATGTCGTCCCACCGGCAGTACGTCGGCGCCATCGAGTTGAGGATCCCGCGGGTGCCCGGGGCGAAGCCGGGCCAGTTGGGGGACGTCGTCGCGTCGCCCGGATAGTGGTCCGGACCGGTGCGGGTGGTGAGCATCGACGCGACCCAGATGTCCTCGTCCGGCCACGGCGTCATACGCGGATACACGTACAGCCCGCGCAGCGTCGCGCGCGGCGACGTCATCTCCGGCAGGCCGCCGGTCACCCGGCCGTCCGGGTCCTTCGCGGCCAGCAGCTCGACGAGCCTCGGGTTCGCGCCACCCCCGCCGGTCCCGGCAGCGTCGGCGAACACCAGCTCGCCGTCCACGCCCTTCGTGCAGCCGTAGCCGTATGGCGAGACGGGCGCCTGCAGGGTGAGGGTGCGCAGCAGCCCCGGATGGTCGATGGCCAGCCGGGTGACGACCCCGCCGCCCATCGACCAGCCGAAGGCATCCACGTCGGCCAGCCCGAGGGCCTCGAGCAGGGCGGCGAGGTCGTCGGAGTGGTCGCGCAGCCCGCGCGTCGCGTCGATCGGCGCGGCCTCGGTCTCGCCGTACCCCCGCAGGTCTGGGGCGATCGGCAGGACGTCGTCCGGCAGGGCCAGCATGAGCCGTTGGAAGAACAGCGACGAGGAGACGTTGCCGTGCACGAGCAGCAGCGGCCGTCCGCCGCGCTGGCCGGCGCGGGTGAGCACCCGCATCCGTAGCCGGCCGGTGTCGACGTCCGAGGCCTGGATCCCGTCGATGAGGTGGTCGGCCGCCGCAGGTGTGAGCTCCATGCTCAGAGGCTAACCGGCCGGCCCCGGTCCGTCGATCGAGGCGGCCGGCGGCTCAGATGTCGAAGTCGACGGTCACCCGCTCGGTGATCGGCCGCGACTGGCAGGCGAGCCGGATGCCGCGCTCGACCTCCTCCGGCTCCAGCGCCCAGTTGACCTCCATCTCGACCTCGCCCTCGGTGACCTTGCAGCGGCAAGTGCCGCACACGCCGCCGGTGCAGGCGAACGGCACGTCCCCGCGCACCTCCAAGGCGGCATCCAGGATCGAGACGGTGTCCTTCTCGAGGTCGAACGACGCCTCCCGTCCGCTCAGGATCATGGTGATGTGGCTGAGGTCCTCCGGCGCCACGGTGCTGCCGGTGGCCCGCTGCTTGCGCTCCCGCGGCTTGTCCTCGACGTGGAACAGCTCGAAGTGCACCTTCTTGGCCTCGACCCCTTGGGCGGTGAGGAAGTCGCGGGCGCCGATCACCATCTCGAAGGGCCCGCAGACGAACCACTCGTCGACGTCGTCCAGCGGGATCAGCCGCTCGGTGAGCAGGCCGAGCTTCTCGGCGTCGATCCGGCCGTTGAGCAGGTCGACGGCCTGCGCCTCGCGGCTCAGGACGTTGATGAGCTGGAAGCGGTCGGGGTAGAGGTCCTTCAGATCGGCGAGCTCCTCCAGGAACATCACCGTCGACGTCTTCTGGTTGCCGTAGACGAGGGTCACCTGCGAGCGCGGCTCGGTCTGCAGGATCGAGGTGACCAGCGACAGGATCGGCGTGATCCCCGAGCCCGCCGCCAGCATGACGTAGTTGCGGGCCCGCGTGGGGTCCAGCCGGGTGGTGAAGGTGCCGGCCGGCGGCAGGACGTCGAGCACGTCTCCGACCTGCAGGCGACTGATCGCGTACGTGGAGAACGCGCCGTCCTCCACGGCCTTGATCGCGACCCGCAGTCGTTTCGAGGCCGGCGAGGCAAAGATCGAGTACGAGCGCCGCACCTCGACGCCGTCCTCCGATCGGCGCAGCGTGAGGTGCTGCCCAGGCACGAACGCGAACTCGTCGGCCAGCTCCTCGGGCACCGCGAAGGTCACTGCGACGCTGTCGTCGGTCGGCCGGTCGACGGCGGCGACCGAGAGCTGCCGGAACGTCGTGTGGCCGGGTGTCTGGGTGGGTGCGGTCATCGGTGATCCCTCATAGCGGTTTGAACCAGTCGAACGGCTCACGGCAGGAGTTGCAGCGGTAGAGCGCCTTGCAGGACGTCGATCCGAAGCGCGAGATGACCTCGGTGTCGAACGAGTCGCAGTAGGGGCAGCGCACGGACAGGCCGACGCTCACGGGTCCCGACGCCGCGGGACGGGTGCCGGTCGGCGGCGTGATGCCCGATCGCTGCAGGGCATTGAGTCCTCGCGGGGTGATCCAGTCCGTCGTCCACGGCGGATCGAGGACCACGTCGACGGTCACGCTTCCGTATCCCGCGGCCGTGAAGACGCGACGCAGATCCTCCTCGATCGCTTTCATGGCAGGGCATCCGGAGTATGTCGGGGTGATCGTCACGGTCACCGCGACGCCGTCTACCGACACGTCGCGCAGGATGCCGAGGTCGGCGATCGACAGCAGCGGGATCTCCGGATCGTTGACGTCGGCGGCGATCTGCCACGGCGTCGCGCCGGCCGGCAGGTCGCGCGGGTGCTTCGGCCGGCTCCGGTCGAAGTCGGCCGTTGCGGGCCGATCGCCGTACCCGAAGGGATTGCGAGCCTCGACGCCCTCCGCGTCGGGCCGTGCGCCCGCCGTCGGTCGCTCGGGGGCGGTCCGCTCGCGCTGCTTCGCTGCCACGGCTACCACCGCGCCTCGGGGTGCGCCCGGGGGATCGACTGCATCTCGGCGAGCATCCGGTCGAGGCTCGCGGTGTGCTGCCCCCGGCGTCCGCCGCGGGCGTGCCACTTGGTCTCCGGGACGGTGCAGGTCGCCGTCTCGATGGTCGCCGTCATCTGCTCCAGCCAGGGCGCGTACAGCGCCTTGGTGTCGACGAAGGTGCCGTCGGCGACCAGCTCGTCGAAGAGCGCGTCCGTCGGGCCGGTCGCGGGCGTGACGCCGGCGTCCGCGTCGAACAGCTCGGCGACGTACGGCCAGATCCGGTCGAAGCCGGCCTGCATGCGGCGATGCGACTCGTCGGTGCCGTCACCGAGCCGCAGGGCCCACTGCGAGAAGTGGTCGACGTGGTACGCGACCTCCTTGCTCGACTTCTTCGCGATGGCGGCGATCTGCGGGTCGGTCGACGTCTGCAGCGCGCCGTACAGCAGCTGCTGGTAGAGCGCGAACGCGAGGTTGCGGGCGACCGTCTCGGCGAAGTCGCCGTTCTCGATCTGCACGATGTGCGCGCACCGGAACTCCGAGCCGCTGCGCCAGTAGGCCAGGTCGTCCTCGGTCTTCGCCGGCTCCATCAGCGAGCCGGCGTACGCGTAGATCATCCGCGCCTGGCCCAGCAGGTCGAGGCCGGTGTTGGAGAGGGCGATGTCCTCCTCGAGGACCGGCGCCTTGAAGCTCCACTCGAGGAGCCGCTGCATGAGGATGAGCGCGTCGTCGCCCATCCGCAGCAGGCCGTCGATCTTGGCGGGGTACAGCGGCTGGTAGCTCTGCCGCCCGGCCACGCGCGCGGCGATCTCCGCGGGCTTGTCGCCGACGACCACCTGCTGCTCGGGAAGGTCACTCACCTTCGTCACTCCTTCTCGCGTTCTGCGGTGGAGTAGTGCTCGCTATCGGGCGATTACCGTGCGCTACTCCACCGCAGATCGGGTTACATGTGGTCGACTTCAGCGGGGAGCTTGAAGAACGTCGGGTAGCGGAAGATCTTGTCGGCCGCCGGCTCGAAGAACTCGTCCTTCTCCTCCGGCGAGCTGGCCGTGATCTGCGCCGAGGGCACGACCCAGATGCTCACGCCCTCCTGGCGGCGGGTGTAGAGGTCGCGCGCCGACTGCAGCGCGAGCGTCGCGTCGGCCGCGTGCAGCGATCCGACGTGGTTGTGCGACAGGCCGCGACGGCTGCGCACGAAGACCTCCCACAGCGGCCAGCGCTGCGGCGAGTCGTACCCGCCCTCGGGATTGGGCTGCTCGGTCATGCTCGGTCCTTCCGTGAATCAGAGGTCTGCTCGGCGCCGCGCCGGGCGGCCTGCTTCGCGGCGTACGCCGTGGCGGCCTCGCGGACCCAGCGGCCCTCGTCGTGCGCGCCCTTGCGCACCCGGATGCGTTCGGCGTTGCACGGCCCGTCGCCGGCGAGGATGCGCTTGAACTCGGTCCAGTCGATCTCGCCGTGGTCGTAGTGCCCGGTCTCGGGGTTCCACCGCAGCTCGGGGTCGGGCAGCGTGACGCCGAGGACGTCGGCTTGCGGGACGGTCATGTCGATGAACTTCTGCCGCAGCTCGTCGTTCGAGGCGACCTTCACGCCCCAGGCCATGTTCTGCTTGCTGTTGGGGGACTCGTCGTCCGACGGGCCGAACATCATCAGCGCCGGCCACCACCAGCGGTTGATCGACTCCTGCGCCATCTCCTTCTGCTCCGGGGTGCCGTTGCACAGCGCCAGCAGGATGGAGAACCCCTGCCGCTGGTGGAACGACTCCTCCTTGCAGATCCGGATCATCGCGCGGGCGTACGGGCCGTACGACGTCCGGCACAGCGACACCTGGTTGACGATCGCGGCGCCGTCCACCAGCCAGCCGATGGTGCCGTTGTCGGCCCAGGTCAGCGTCGGGTAGTTGAAGATCGACGAGTACTTCTGCCGGCCGGCGTGCAGCAGGTCGAGCATCTCGTCGCGGCTCATGCCGAGGGTCTCGGCGGCCGCGTACAGGTACAGGCCGTGCCCGTCCTCGTCCTGCACCTTGGCCAGCAGGATCGCCTTGCGCTCCAGGCTGGGTGCGCGGGTCAGCCAGTTGCCCTCGGGCTGCATGCCGATGATCTCCGAGTGCGCGTGCTGCGCGATCTGCCGGATCAGCGTCTTGCGGTAGCCCTCCGGCATCCAGTCCCGCGGCTCGATCTTCTCGCCGGCAGCGATCGTGGCGTCGAAGTGGGCCTGCTGCTCCTCGGTGAGGTGCATGGGTTCGTGGACGGCTGTCATGGTCGTCTCCTTAACCGCCCGACCGTTCGGTCGGTTTGGACCAGCGTAGGTAGCCGACACCGAGTTGTCCAGGGGTAGCGCGGATTCTCCGAAAACCCGCGCGTGAGCCCGCCCGCTCCGGAGAACGACGCGCAGGAGGCCCGCTGTCCACTCGGGGTGGACAGCGGGCCTCCTGGGTGACGTTATGGCGAGCAGCCCCGGCGAGCTCGCCCGCCGCCGGGCGGTGCGCCGCGGCCGCCGGGCGGTGCGCCCGCTGCCGGGCGGCCGGGTGCCGGGCTACTGGGCGGCGGCGGGACCGTCGACGTTGATCGTCGGGGTGCCGGTGCCGCAACGCACGAGGACGGCGCGGGATGTCGAGTCGCCCGGGTTGGACTCGCGGTGGATCGCGCCGGCCGGCACGCGGATGAAGTCGCCGGGACCGGCTTCGACGACGGTCTCGCCGCCGGGGCCCGACTCGAGGCGCATGTGGCCGGAGACTACGTAGATGGTGGTGTCGTGGTCGCCGTGGTGGTGCCAGCCCGAGACGGCGCCGCCCTCGGTGTCGACGGTGCCCGACCACATCGTCTCGGTGCTCAGCGCCATCTGGCGGCTCATGCCGGGGGTGGGGTCGCTGGCCTGCAGCTGGTCGGCGGGCACCATGGAGCAGGGCAGGGCTGGGTCGTGCTCGGCCATCGGAGGACCTCGATTCGCTGGCTGATCGGCGGACGGCTGCTTGTCAGCCTACGGTCCCCGATCCCGGCCCGCGAGCGCCCGGTCGATCCACGCCACTCGCGCGAGCGCCCGGTCGATTCACGCCGCTCGCCCGATCGCCGGTCAAGCGCCGGCCGCCCGGGATCCACGCCGCTGCGCCGGATCGTCGGCGTCGATCGGCGGGCGGCGCAGGGCCTAGGGTTGAACGGTTGGCACGGCCGTGCCGGCACCGCGTGATGAGGAGAATGCATGTCCACCCCGAGCAGGACGGCGACCGCGACCAAGACGACCGGGATTCGCGAGCTGACGATCCGCGGCATCGTCATCGGCGGCCTGATCACGCTGGTGTTCACCGCCGCCAACGTGTACCTCGGCCTGAAGGTGGGTCTGACGTTCGCGACGTCCATCCCGGCCGCCGTCATCTCCATGGCGGTCCTGCGCTACTTCGCCAACCACTCCGTCAAGGAGAACAACATCGTCCAGACGATCGCGTCGGCGGCGGGGACGCTGTCCGCGATCATCTTCGTGCTTCCGGGCCTGGTGATGGTCGGCTGGTGGGCCGGGTTCCCGTACTGGGTGACCCTCGCCGTGTGCTTCCTCGGCGGCACACTCGGCGTCATGTACTCGATCCCGCTACGCCGCGCACTCGTGACCGGTTCGGATCTGCCCTACCCCGAGGGTGTGGCCGGCGCCGAGGTGCTCAAGGTCGGTGACAGCAGCGAGGGGGCCGAGCAGAACCGCCGCGGGCTGCGCGTGATCCTGGCCGGCGGCCTCGGCGCGGCCGGGTTCTCCCTGCTGTCGTCGATGAAGGTGCTCGGGAACGAGCTGTCCACCGTCTTCCGGGTCGGCAGCGGCGGGACGATGGTCGGCACCAGCCTGTCGCTGGCGCTGATCGGCGTCGGGCATCTCGTGGGGCTCACGGTCGGCATCGCGATGATCGTCGGTGTCGTCATCTCCTTTGGGATCCTGCTGCCGATCCGCACTGCGGGCGCGGGCGGCCCGCTCGAGGAGACCGTCGCGTCGATCTTCTCCAGCGACGTCCGCTTCGTCGGCGCCGGCGCCATCGCCGTCGCCGCCGTGTGGACCCTGGTCAAGATCGGGCGGCCGATCGTGCGCGGCATCAAGGAGGCCGCGGTGTCCGCGCGGGCCCGGCGTACCGGTACGACGGTCGAGGTGACCGAGCGCGACATCCCGATCCACATCGTCGGCGTCGTCATCGTCGCCTCGATGCTGCCGATCGGCCTGCTGCTGTGGTGGTTCATGCGCGGGACGGCGCTCGGCGGGAACACCACCACCGTTGTGCTCATCAGCCTGCTGTTCGTGCTGCTGGTCGGCCTCGTCGTCGCATCGGTCTGCGGCTACATGGCCGGCCTCATCGGTGCGTCGAACAGCCCGATCTCCGGCGTCGGCATCCTGGTGGTCATCCTCGCCGCCCTGCTGATCCGGCTGGTCTACGGCCCGGCGAGCGGCACCGAGCTCGCCGGCCTCGTCGCGTTCACGCTGTTCACCACGGCGGTGGTGTTCAGCATCGGCACGATCTCCAACGACAACCTGCAGGACCTCAAGACCGGCCAGCTCGTCGGGTCCACCCCGTGGAAGCAGCAGGTCGCGCTGATCATCGGCGTCCTGTTCGGCTCGGCGATCATCCCGCCGATCCTCGAGCTCATGCACACGGCCTTCGGCTTCCAGGGGGCACCGGGCGCCGGCCCGGACGCCCTCGCCGCACCGCAGGCGGCCCTCATCTCCTCGCTCGCCAAGGGCGTGTTCGGCGGCTCGCTGAACTGGAGCCTGATCGGCCTCGGCGCGCTGATCGGCATCGTGGTGATCGTTGTCGACGAGCTGCTCGGCAAGCGGACCGGCAAGCTGCGGCTGCCGCCGCTCGCCGTCGGCATGGGCATGTACCTGCCGATCACGCTCACCGTGATGATCCCCATCGGCGCGCTCATCGGCCGGTTCTACGACCGCTGGGCTGAGCGCGACGGCGCGCGCGTCGAGGGCCGCAAGCGGCTCGGCGTCCTGCTCGCCACCGGTCTCATCGTCGGGGAGAGCCTGTTCGGCGTGGTGTTCGCCGGCATCGTCGCGGCGACCGGGAACGACTCGCCGTTGGCCGTGGTCGGCGACGGATTCGCGACCTGGGGCCGGGTGCTCGGCGTCGTCGTGTTCGCCGCGCTCGTCGCCTTCCTCTATCGCCGGACCCGCCGAGAGGCGGCCACGGTCCCGGCAGCGGGCGCCGGAACGGAGCACGCGACGACCGCGACGCCGCAGTAGCCCTGGGCGGCCGACCAGGTCCGCTGGACAGCCGCTGCGCCGCGGGTAGCCTGTCGCCATGGCACCACCGCCCCACCGGCGCGCGCGGGCGCTGCTCACGACGGCCGGCTTCCTCCGCGAGCTGTACGCCGGGAAGGCGCGGGTGCGTTGGGCCGCCTACGTCAAGCGAGCGCCGCTCGCCCGCGCGACGCTCGCGCCGTGGCGTGACGACCCCTACGCGCAGTACGAGCTGATCCGGCAGCGGGGCGTCCTGGTGCCCGGTATCGACCGCGACGCCGTGGCGACGGTGAACCACGCGATGTGCAAGGCGGTCCTGCGGCACCGCTCCTTCGGGACGCACGGGCGAGAGAGCGTCGGACGCGACCCGGAGCAGTTCAACCTGTCGCTGCTGGAGATGGACCCGCCGGATCACACCCGGGTGCGCCGGGTCGCCGCACCGGCGTTCACCCCGCGCCGCATGGCGGCGTACGGCGAGAGCATCACCGCCCTGGTCGACCGGCTCGTCGACGAGGCGCGGACCCGCGGCACCTTCGACCTGCAGAAGGAGATCGCGGCGCCGTTGCCGATCTCGGTGATCAGCGAGCTGCTCGGCGTGCCGGACGCCGACTACGACGTGTTCATCCGGTACGGCGCCGCCCTCGGCACGGCCCTCGACGGCATCCAGTCGCTGCGGCACGCCCGCGAGGCACTCCAGGCCCGCGGCTATCTCGAGAGGATGTTCACCCGGCTGATCGAGCAACGGCGTACCGACCCCCGCGAGGACCTGCTGACCGTCCTGGCGCAGAACGAGGGCGGCGCCATCCGTCCCGAGGAGATGCTGCCGCTGTGCAGCCTCCTGCTGGTCGCCGGCTTCGAGACGACGGTCAACCTCATCGGCAACGCCGTCCACCAGCTCCTGCGGCACCGCGACCAGTGGGCGCTGCTGACCGCCGACCCCTCGCTGGCCGGCCGGGCGATCGAGGAGACGCTTCGCTTCGACCCGCCGGTGCAGCTGACCTCCCGCGTGTGCAAGGAGCCGACCGAGATCGACGGCCGTTCCTTCCGCCGCGGCCAGTGGGTGGTGACCGTCATCGGCGGCGCCAACCGCGACCCGGCGGTGTTCGACGACCCGGGACGGTTCGACATCATGCGCACCGACAACGCCGACCACCTGGCCTTCTCCAGCGGCATCCACTACTGCATCGGCGCACCGCTGGCCCGGCTGGAGGCCGTCTCGGCGTTGCGGGCGATCGCCGAGCGGATGCCGAACCTCCGGCTGGCGGGGCCGGTGCCGATGCGCGGCTCGACGGTGATCCACGGCGTCCGCGAGCTGCCCGTCACCGCCTGAGCCGCGTTCTGCGGGGCAGCCAGGCACGCTATCGGGCGGTGAGCGTGTCCCGCAGCCCCGCAGAACGTCCCGCCTCACCAGGTGAGGTCGTCGTGCTCCCCGCGGCACCACGCGGCGTGCCGCTCGGCCGACTCGCGCACCACCTGCTTGGCGTTGCTGGGCACCACCGAGCCGAAGTTGTTGTACAGCCGGTCGAAGCGCAGCGCCTCGACGGTGTCGGCGATCCGCAGCACCACGGCGCCGGACAACGGCAACCGGTTGGGATACGAGCGCAGGAAGCTGACGGTACGTCGGTCGGGGTTGGGGAAGATCGCGTCGCCGGCAAGCAGCACCCCCTGGTCCTCCGCGCCGTCGGCCCACTCGAGGACGGCGCTGCCGGCGAAGTGGCCGCCGACCCGATGCAGCACCAGACCGTCGGCGATCCGGTAGCGGTCGTCGTACCACTCGATCCGGTCGGTACGCCGCGGCCACGCACGGTCGGCGCGCGGCACCAGGACGGGGACGTCGAGGACCTCCGACCACGACGACATCACGCCGTACATGTGCGGGTGGCTGACGGCGATCGCCAGCGGGGTGCCGAACCCGCGGACCGCGGCGATCGACTCGTCGTCCAGGAATCCCGGCGGGTCGAACAGCACGGTGCCCTCGGCGACCCGCGCCACCATGGCCTGCTGCCCGATGCCCAGCCGCGGCTCGATGCGCAGCCCCAGCAGCCCGGGCTCGACCTCCTCGATCGTCATGCCCTGACCGGCGTCCCACAGCGCGTCCAGCGTCGTCCACCGCTGGCCGTCGGCCGGTACCCACTGCCGCTCGTCCTCGCAGATCTCGCAGCGCGGTGGCGGTTCGGCGTCGGCGGCGGTCTCGACGGCGCAGGTCGCACAGATCCAGGTCATGACGGCTCCTTCGGCGGACTCATGCCCGAGCGTAAACCTGCCGGACGCCGGCGCAGAGCGTTCGATGGTTGCCGCTGGGGACCGGCGCGACATGCCCGTCGCGCGGAGATGAAGCCGGGGGCGAACCGCGCCGGACGGGCTGCGACGGGCACCGCAGACGTCGTACGATCTGGCCCATGACCGACCGTGCCACGCAGCAGCAGATCATCGAAGAGCTCGAGGTCGTCCAGGATTTCGACGCCGAGCGGGAGACCGAACGCCGCATCGGCTTCCTCGCCGGCTATCTGGCGAAGACCGGGCTGAAGGGGTACGTGCTCGGGATCTCCGGGGGCGTCGACTCGTCGACCGCCGGACGTCTCGCGCAGCTGGCCTGCGAGCGGGCCCGCGAGAACGGTCACGATGCGCGGTTCATCGCGATCCGGTTGCCGTACCGGGTGCAGAAGGACGAGGACGACGCGCAGCGTGCGCTGCAGTTCATCCAGCCGGACGAGTCGACGACGGTGAACATCGGCCCGGCCACCGACGCGATGTGGGACGAGGTGATGAGCAGCGACTCGACGCCCGACGAGACGTCGTTGACCGACTTCGTGAAGGGCAACGTGAAGGCGCGCGAGCGAATGATCGCCCAATACACGGTCGCCGGTGCGCGGGGGATGCTGGTCATCGGCACCGATCAGGCCGCCGAGGCAGTCGTCGGCTTCTACACCAAGTACGGCGACGGGGCCGCCGACGTCCTGCCGCTGGCCGGGCTGCCGAAGCGGCGGGTGCGCGAGATCGCGACCTACCTCGGCGCGCACGACGACATCGTCAGCAAGGTGCCCACGGCCGACCTGGAGTCGGACAAGCCGATGCTGCCCGACGAGCAGGCGCTCGGCGTCGCCTACCACGACGTCGACGACTACCTCGAGGGCAAGGAGGTCTCCCCGGAGGCCGAGCAGACGATCGTCGGCTGGTACCGGCGTACGGCGCACAAGCGCGCGCTGCCGCTCACGCCCGCGGGCTTCGAGCAGTCCGCCGAATAGCGCGCCCGGCCGGCTGCGGTGGCGCGCCGGCAGTGACTCGAAATCGGACACCGCGAGACGGCCGTCACACCTGACGATCAGGACACCACCCAGTCGTCTGGCGGAAGGACCGCAGCATGTCCCGTTTGAAGTTCGGCATCTTCATGGCCCCGTTCCACCCCTTGGCCGGCCAAGATCCCGTGAGCGCCTACCAGCGCGACCTCGAGGTGATCCAGCACCTCGACCGGCTCGGCTTCGAGGAGGCGTGGATCGGTGAGCACCACTCCGCCGGCACCGAGATCATCCCCGACCCGATGATCTTCATCGCGCACTGCGCGCCGCAGACCCGCTACATCAAGCTCGGCACCGGCGTGCTGTCGCTGCCGTACCACAACCCGCTCTGGGTCGCCGACCGCGCGATCTTCCTCGACAACCTGACCCGCGGCAGGTTCATGCTCGGACTCGGTCCGGGCGCGCTACCCGGCGACGCGCAGATGATCGGCATCGAGATCGAGGAGCAGCGGACCGCGCTCGAGGAGGACACCGACGTCCTCATGCACCTGCTGCGCAACGACGAGCCGCTGACCGTCGAGACCCCGCGGTATCGGCTGCGCAACGCCAAGACGCAGTACTCGCCGTACACCGACTTCGAGATCGGCGTCGCGGCGATCGCCTCGCCGACCGGCCCGCGGATCGCCGGCAAGCACGGCGTGGGCCTGCTGTCCATCGGCGCCACCGCCCAGGGCGGGTTCGACGTCCTCGCACAGCACTGGGACGTCATGGAGGAGCGCGCCAAGGAGTTCAACGTGACCGCCGACCGCTCGCAGTGGCGGCTCGTCGGTCCCATGCATGTCGCCGAGACCAAGGAGCAGGCCATCGAGGACGTCAAGTACGGCCTCGACGACTGGGCGCACTACACGCAGAAGATCCTCGCCGTGCCGCACTTCCGGGCGGCCGGCGAGACCTTCGAGGAGCGCGTCGCCTGGGTCAACGAGACCGGCCTCGGCGTGATCGGTACGCCGGAGGACGCCATCCGGCAGATCGAGCGGCTGGACGCGCAGTCCAACGGCGGCTTCGGCAGCTACCTCATCATGCACAACGAGTGGGCCCGTCCCGATGCGATGAAGCGCAGCTACGAGCTGATCGCGAACTACGTGAAGCCGCACTTCCAGGGCACCGCGAAGCGGCTGAAGCAGGCCGAGCAGATCGCGATCGGCGAGTGGGACGCCCTCGGCGATCGCGTCGAGAAGGCCGTGCAGGCGGCCACCGACCGGCACTTCGCCGGCAAACCCTCCTCCTAGAGACCCCCACCCCCGACCGGGCTCGCGCCGTACGGTGCGAGCCCGGTCGGCCGACTGAGCCGGTTCTCCGGAAAACGCCGCGCTGGGGGCCGGCTGTCCATCCGCAGTGGACAGCGGACCTCCAGCGTGACGATTTCCGGCGCGCTGCGGGCGAGGCGCTCGTCGGGCGTCGCAAGCGGACCGGCCGCTCTGTCGGAGAACGCGGCCGCAGACCGGAGGTATGATCCGGCTCACATGCCCGCGGGCGATTCCGCCCGGACGTCGATCGGAGCGCGGGTGAGCACCAGTCCCGACCGCCAGAGCGCCACGCGGATCTCGCGCGAGCGGTTCCTGTCCGACCCCGGCGCGGAGGATCCGCGGCTGGTGCCCGGTCCGCGGCCCGACATCGTCACCTCGTGGCGGCGATCGCAGCTCGTCGGCGTCAGCCCGGACGGCGTCGATCTGCCGTACTCGCCCCCGCCGCAGATGCCGCGACGGCTGCTGGCGGCGGCGGGGCCGATCATCGACGCGCTCGAGCAGGAGCTCCGCGACACCTCCGGGACGGTACTGCTGGCCGACCGCGAGGTCCGCATCCTCGACCGCCGCACCGGGTCGCGGTCCTGGCTACGCAGCCTGGACCGATCGAACATCGCGCCGGGATTCCTGTTCGCCGAGGAGTACGCCGGGACCAACGGGCTCGGCTGCGCGATGGAGGAGCGCCGGTTGTTCGAGGTCCGCGGCGCCGAGCACTTCCGCGAAAGGTTCCAGTCCCTGGTCTGCATCGCGGCGCCGATCCGGCATCCGGCCCGCAACGCGGTGGTGGGCGCGCTGAACCTGACCTGCAGCGTCGACGACTTCAGCCCGTTGGCCCGCACCGTCCTGCGGCGCGCGGTCAGCGACATCGAGCGGCGGCTGCTGGACGCCTCGTCGCCGCACGAGCAGGAGCTGCTGGCCCAGTACACCGCCCGCTCCCGCCGCGTCGGGCGGCCGCTGATCGCGGTGAGCGCGGACATGCTGGTCTGCAACCCGGCGGCGTCCGCCGTGCTGGAGCGCACCGACCGCGAGCTGCTGTGGCACTGGGCGGGCGCGGCGCTGGGTGCCGCCGAGTCGGCCACCGAGCACCTGGTGCTGGCCTCCGGCCAGACCGTGGTCGCGCACGCCACGCCGGTGGCGGCGGGACACCGCCTGGTCGGCGCGCTCATCGAGCTGTACGCAGTCGAGCAGCCCGGCGCGCAGCGGCCCGCCGTCGTGCCCGACACGCCGCGGACGCCGTTGGCGACGGCCGTGCCCGCTCAGCCGGGGGCGGTGCCCCGACCGGCTGCCCATGCGGCGGGACCACGGAATCCCGGGCCCGGTTCGCGGGGCGCCGGCGCCGGATCTCGAGACACCACGCCCGGCGCACCCAGCGCCAGGCTCGACGGGCCGGAAGCAGCTCATGGGTCGGGGGACACCGCGCCGGGGTGGCGGGACACCGCGCCGGGGTCACGGGACACCGCGCCGGGGCCGCGGGACTCCGCGCCGGGGCCGCGGGACTCCGCGCCGGGGTGGCGGGACTCCGC
>NZ_WBKP01000038.1 GCF_009602465.1 Cumulibacter manganitolerans
CCGCCCGGCTGTCCGACCGGTTGCAGGCGGCCCACCACGAGCCGGCCCGCGAGATCGGCCGGGCCGCCGTCGGCGGTGACGCGCCGGTTCCGGCCCGTGCTGCTTCGGCCATCGAGCCGCTGCCGCCGGCCCGGGCGACCGGGGTATCGGCGGCGTCGGGCCCGGCCCGGGCCGTCGCCGCGCACGAGGTAGCAGTGCCCTCCCCACTCGACCCGCCGGCCGTCGCGGCGACCTCCACCGGTGGTGCGCTGGACAAGCTCAAGGACCGCGCCGCGGGCGCACTGTTCGAGCGCCTGGGCGCGCGGCTGAACGACCCGACGCTCAGCGAGGAGCAGCTCTACGCCCTCGTCCGCGCGGAGCTCAACCACGTGGTCGAGGAGGAGAAGACTCCGCTGACCATCGCGCAGCGCCAGCGGCTCATCGACGACGTCCTCGACGACGTCCTCGGCCACGGGCCCCTCGAGCGGCTGCTGGCCGACCCGACGGTCACCGAGATCATGGTCAACGGGCCCGGCATGGTCTACATCGAGAAGAGCGGCAAGCTGTCGCGGAGCCCGGCGCAGTTCGCCTCCGAGGAGCACCTGCGCCAGGTCATCGAGCGGATCGTCTCCCGCGTCGGACGCCGCATCGACGAGTCGTCACCGCTGGTCGACGCGCGGCTCGCCGACGGCTCACGCGTCAACGCCGTCGTGCCGCCGCTGGCCTTCAACGGATCGTCGCTGACCATCCGCAAGTTCTCCAAGGACCCGTTCAAGGTCAACGACCTCATCGGCTTCGGCACCCTCACGCCGGAGATGGCCGAGCTGCTCCACGCCTGCGTCGCCGCGCGGCTGAACATCATCGTCGCCGGCGGCACCGGCACCGGCAAGACGACGCTGCTGAACGTGCTGTCCTCCTTCATTCCCAACGGCGAGCGCATCATCACCATCGAGGACGCCGTCGAGCTGCAGCTGCAGCAGGAGCATGTCGTCCGGCTGGAGTCCCGGCCGCCCAACATCGAGGGCAAGGGCGGCATCGGCATCCGTGAGCTGGTCCGCAACTCGCTGCGTATGCGCCCGGACCGGATCGTCGTGGGTGAGGTCCGTGGTGGCGAGAGCCTGGACATGCTGCAGGCCATGAACACCGGCCACGACGGCTCGCTGTCGACCGTGCACGCCAACTCGCCGCGCGACGCGATCGCCCGGCTCGAGACGCTCGTGCTGATGGCCGGGATGGACCTGCCGCTACGCGCGATCCGCGAGCAGATCGCCTCGGCCGTCGACGTGATCGTCCAGCTGACCCGGCTGCGGGACGGCAGTCGTCGCGTCACCGCGGTCACCGAGGTGCAGGGCATGGAAGGGGACACGGTCACGCTGCAGGACGTGTTCCTCTTCGACTACTCCGCGGGGATCGACGCCAGCGGCCGATTCCTCGGCAAACCGGTCTCCACCGGCATCCGCCCTCGGTTCACCGACCGCTTCGACGAGCTGGGCATCGCCGTTCCGGCGGCCGTCTTCGCCGTCCCCGACAATCGGCAGGGCATCCGATGAGCGGCACCGTCGCCGGCCTCCCGGTGCCGGTGATCGTCGGCGCGGCGTGCTGCGCGCTCGCCCTCGCGACCGGGTTCTACCTCGCCGTCGCGCCGGGCCGCACGAAGCTTCCGCTGGAGCGCCGTCGCCCCGACGTCGCGCTCGGGCCGACGCGCCTGGAGCAGACCACCGCGGCGGCTACCTCGGCGATCGACAAGCTGCTGCGCCGGAGGGGCGCCGCCGGTGCCGCCGCCGCCCTGGAGCAGGCCGGCCTGAAGACCCAGCCGAAGGACTTCGCGTTGCTGGTCGTCGCCGGCGCCCTCGCGGCGGTCGCGGTCGGCACCGTCCTGTCCGGTCTCATCCTCGGGCTGTTGCTGGGGCTGCTGGCCCCGGTCGGCGCCAAGGTAATGCTCGGTCTGCTGGCCCGCAAACGGCAGCACGCCTTCGCCGACCAGCTCGACGATTCGCTGCAGCTCATGGCCAGCAGCCTGCGCGCGGGCCACAGCCTGCTGCAGGCGCTCGACTCGGTCTCGCGCGAGGCGGAGGAGCCGACCGCGGGAGAGTTCGCGCGGATCGTCAACGAGACCCGCGTGGGGCGGCCGCTGGCGCCCGCGCTCGAGGAGGCGGCGGCGCGCATGGACAGCCAGGACTTCCTCTGGGTGGCGCAGGCGATCGCCATCAACCGGGAGGTCGGCGGCAACCTCGCCGAGGTGCTCGACGGGGTCGGCAATACCATCCGGGAGCGTAACCAGATCCGCCGCCAGGTGAAGGCGCTCAGCGCCGAAGGAAAGATGTCCGCCTTCGTGCTGCTGGCGCTCCCGTTCGGTGTCACGGGGTTCTTGTCCGTCAGCAATCCCGCGTACCTCGCCAAGTTCTTCCAGAGCCTCACCGGGTACATCCTGATCGTCGTCGCGATCATCATGCTCATCGTCGGTGCCCTGTGGCTCCGCAAGGTCGTCAGCTTCAAGTTCTGAGCCGTTCTGGTTCCGTAGGAAGGAGGACAGATCCATGCCACCAGTGGTCGTGATCGCCGCAGGCATGGTCGGCATCGCGCTCCTGCTGCTCATCTGGTCCGTCTTCGGCGGTGCCAGCGAGGCGCAGATCCAGACGCTGTCGAACCTGCAGCGCGGCATGGAGAAAGAGCGCGACGCTGAGGCGACCTCGGGCGGTGGCGCCGGCGCGCTGCTGAACGCCCTCGCGCGCCGCTGCACGCCGACCGGCTCCGTGCAACGGCTCGAGCGGCTGCTGTCCCGCGCCGGCCGGCCCGCCGAGTGGCCGGTCGACCGGCTGCTGGCGGCGAAGGTGGTGCTGCCGTTCGTGTTCGGTGCCCTCGGGCTGCTGTACATCGTCTCCTCGCCGGGGCCGCTGGCGATCATGGTGACAGTGCTGGCCGTCGTCGTCGCGTACTTCCTGCCGGAACTGCTGCTGTACAGCCGCGGCCAGGAACGCAGCCAGCAGATCGGGCTGGAGCTCGCCGACACCCTGGACCAGATGACCATCGCCGTCGAGGCCGGTCTCGGCTTCGACTCGGCGATCGCCCGTGCGGGCAACAACGGGAAGGGACCACTGGCGGAGGAGCTGATCCGGACGCTGCAGGACATCCAGCTGGGACAGTCGCGGCGTCAGGCGTACGAGGCGCTGGCGGCCCGCACCGACGCGCCGGACCTGCGGCGGTTCATCCGGGCGATCGTCCAGGCGGACATGTACGGCGTCTCCATCGCCGGTGTGCTGCGCACCCAGGCGGCCGAGATGCGGATGAAGCGTCGGCAGCGCGCCGAGGAGAAGGCGATGCAGATCCCGGTGAAGGTCATCTTCCCGCTCATGCTCTGCATCCTGCCGGTGCTGTTCATCGTGCTGCTCGGTCCGGCCGCAATGGACATCGTCAAGGCGTTCAGCTGAGCACGTCGCACATGCTCACCATCGTCGGCGCCACCGTCGTGGTCGCGCTCGCCGCAGCGGCGCTCACCGGTTGGATCCGCCGGGTCGCCGAGACGGAGTCGCGCTGGCTGCGTAGCGCGCTGCACGTCCCGCTGGCCGGGCTGGGCGCTGCGGGCGCCGCGGTGACGGCGCGCGGCTGGGCCGAGCTCCTCGCCTGGTGCGCGCTCGCCCTCGCGGCAGCGCTGCTCGTGGTGATCGACCTGGCGGCGTACCGGCTTCCCGACGTGATCGTGGGGCCGATGTATCCGATCCTGTTCGTGCTCCTGGCGGCCGCGGCGGCGACCAGCGGCGACTGGGGCCGGCTCGGTCGGGCCGCGCTCGCCGGGTTGATCGTCATCACCGTCTATTTCGTGCTCGCGCTCATCGCGCCCTCCGGTCTGGGCCTGGGGGATGTGAAGCTGTCCGGCCTGCTCGGCGCCTTTCTCGGCTGGTTCGGGTGGCCGCACGTCGTCCTCGGCGTCCTCGCCGGCTTCGCGCTGAACGCGGTCGTGGCGTTGACGCTGCTGGCGGTGACCCGCCTGACCCGGCACGGGGCCGTCCCGTTCGGGCCGTGCATGATGGCTGGTGCCGTCGTCGGTGCGGTGTGGGGACTCGTGGTGTTCCCGGGCATCGGCGGCTGAGGCGAAGATCTTCGAGGGCGGGAGTCGTTCATGCGGGATGCGGACCTGAGGGAGCAGCTCACCGCGCAGCGGCGGCACGTGCTGGACGCGGTCGCCGGGCTGGAAGAGCGCGACCTGGCTCGGATCGTCGTCCCGTCCGGCTGGTCGATCACGCGGCTGCTCAACCATCTTGCGTACGACGACGAGATGTTCTGGATCGGCGCGGTGCTCGGCGCGGATCCGCAGGCCATCGAGAGCCTGCACGACGGGTGGCGGTCGGAACCGATGTCGGGGACCGACGCGATCGGTCGCTATCGCGACCAGATCGAGTGCAGCGACCGGATCCTGGACGGCCTCGATCTGAGCGCGCCGCCGCGCTGGTGGCCTCCGGCCTCGGTGTTCGACGCCCCGCCCATGCAGGACGGCTGGGAGGTGCTGTTCCGGGTCTTCACGGAGACGGCGGTGCACGCCGGTCATCTGGACATCGTCCGTGAGCTCATCGATGGACACCAGCACATCGTCGTCACATGAGCCGGGTGCCCAGACATGACGCGATGCGGTGGCCTTTACCCCGCTATGCGGCCGATATCGGGGTATAACCCACCGCATCAAGCATGAACCAGCGCGCGAAGGAAGGAGGTCTCGTGTTCCCTATCGCTGACGCCGTGTCCTACGGCACGCCGGACGCGTACCTGCGCACCATGGCCGACGGCACGATCAAGCAGATCAGCCCGTTCACCGGCACGCAGGTGTGGACGGTTCCCGGGCGCGGGGACCGCCCGCTCGGCATCCCCGCCGTCGACCCGCGGCCGCTGCAGCACGACGCGCACACCCGCAGCTGCGCGTTCTGCAGCGACAACTACCTGAAGACGCCTCCCGAGAAGGCGCGGGTGGTGCGGGCGGGGGAGAACTGGTCGACGCTGGTCGACGTGCCGATCGCCCGGCTGTTCGAGCAGGTCGCCGAGTTCCGCCGGATCCCCAACCTCTACGAGATCGTGTCGCTGGACTACTGGCGCCGCAACTACGGCTACCGCCTGCCCCAGGGCATCGCCGATCGGATGACCCGGTACCTGTCGGAGCCGGCCGGGCGGGCGCACGTCCTCGGCCTGCTGCGAAGCAAGATCCCCGAGGCGCGGCGGGCCGACGTGGACGACGAGGACCTTCTCGAGCAGCAGGGCGCCTCGTTCTTCGGCGGCACCCACGACGTGATCGTCGCTCGCCGGCACTTCACCGACGACGCGATCGACGACAGCAACTTGGCGTCCTCGGGAACGCTCACCGTCGAGGAGCACCACCAGTACACGCGCTTCGCCATCGCCTCGCTGCGCGAGCTCTATGCCGCCAACCGCTATGCGCGCTACGTCGCGGTCTTCCAGAACTGGCTCAAGCCGGCCGGAGCGTCGTTCGACCATCTGCACAAGCAGCTCGTCGCGATCGACGAGCGCGGGGTGCAGTCCGAGCTCGAGCTGGCCCGGGCCCGGGTCAACCCCAACCTGTACAACGAGGCCGCGGTCAACTTCGCGTCGTACCAGAACCTCGTGGTTGCGGAGAACGACTACGCGATCGCGCACTCCGGGTTCGGGCACCGCTACCCGACGCTGGAGATCTTCTCCAAGAGCCCGCACAGCGAGCCGTGGAACCACACCGACGAGGAGGTCCGCGGGATGTCGGACCTCATCCATGCGGTGCACGCCGCGGTCGGCGCCGACGTGCCGTCCAACGAGGAGTGGCACCACAAGCCGCCGGACGTGGACGTCCCGATGCCGTGGCGGGTGATGATCAAGCTGCGCGTCTCGACGCTCGCCGGTTTCGAGGGCGGCACCAAGATCTATCTCAACACCATCAGCCCGGTGGACCTGCGCGATCGCGTGGTGCCGGCGTTGTTCACGTTGCGCGAGCGCGGTCGCATCGCCGCCACGGTCAAGATCGCCGAGGAGTGCGAGTGCCTGCCGAACTGCCTGGCCTACAACCCGGCGGTACGCCGCGCGGCCGGTGACCGCCTCAACCCGACAGTGCCTTGACCATGGCATAGCCGGTCTGCTCGGCGATCGCGGCGATGGTGCTGGTGGCCTGGGCGCGCGCGGCCAGCTGCTGGGTGTACAGCGCGGTCTTCTGCTGATAGCGGGCGGTGCGCTCCTGCAGCCCGGCGCCGGTGAGCACGTCGAGTGCCTCGCTCACCACGCCGCCGAGGCGGGCCTGCACGCCGGCCCAGATGGCGTCCCACTCGCCCTGATGCGCGGCGGTGGCGGCGGCGATCGCGCTGATCTGCTCGGTGTCGAAGGCGATGACGGACACGGCTCTCCTCCTAGATTCCCGCGGCGATGGCGGCGGCAAGCCCGCCGCTCTTGGCCGCGGCGGTCGCCTCGTCCGACCCGGCCTGCGCGACACCGACGAGGGTCTGCAGATCCGCGCGCAGCACGGACAGCTCCTCGGCCAGCGCCTTTCCGCCGCCGCCGAGCTCGCCGAACGCCGCGGAGGTGATGTGGCCGGCCGGAGCCGTCATGGCTGCGGTGCTCGCGTCCGCCTGGGCGAGGACCTTCGCGGTGACGCCGTTCATCTGCGCGGTCGCGTCGTCCACGACCGCGATCGCTGCCTGCACCTGATCGAGGTCGATCTTCGGTCCGCTCATCTGCTCTCCCTTGGGGTAGGTGGATCCGTACGGCCCCACCCCATCACCCGCCGGGCCGCGTCGGCGGCGCCATCGGGGCGTCTGTGGACCGGGGAGCGGTCATCCACAGGACGCCGTCCGCCGCGTTGACGCGCGCGCTGGTCCGCGGCACCGCCGGCGGACCGCGCCGACCGATACCGTGGGCCGGGTGAGGACCACGAGAAGACGTACCTGCCTGGCGGCGCTGGCGACGATCGGCGTCCTGACCGGTGCCGCCTGCGGCCCCGGAGGGCGGGACGCGGCCGGCCCGGCGACCCCGAGCGGCTCCTCGTCGCCGACGTCCGCCCCGTCCGACGCCGCCGTGCCGACTTCCGGTCCGGCACAGACCGGCGCTGCGCCGGCCCAGACCTGCGCCCAGCGCATCGGGGACATGCTGTCGCCACAGCAGAAGGCCGCCCAGCTGATTCTCGTGGCGATGACGCCGGGCTCGACCGCCGACGCCAGCGCGCAGCTGAAGAAGGGCAACGCGGGCGGGGTCTTCCTGCTCGGCGGCTGGCCGAGCCAGGCCGCCGCGAAGCAGGCCACCGATCAGATCCACGCCCAGTCCGCGAGCACGGCCCAGATCGGCACCTGGGTGGCCATCGACCAGGAGGGTGGCCAGGTGCAGCAGCTCAAGGGACCCGGCGTGAGCAGCATCCCGTCGGCGCTGGATCAGGCGATGCTCGGCCCGGAGACGCTGCGCGCGCAGGCCGCTCAGTGGGCTCAGCAGCTGAAGCAGGCGGGGATCGACATCAACCTCGCGCCGGTCGCCGACGTCGTGCCGGCGGACATCGGCAAGAAGAACGGGCCGATCGGGCGCTACGACCGGCAGTACGGCGACACCCCGCAGGCGGTCACCGCACCGATGATCGCCTTCCTGCAGGGGATGCAGGACGGCGGCATCGCGGCCACCGTGAAGCACTTCCCGGGGATCGGGCGCATCACCGGCAACACCGACCAGACGGCGTCCGGCATCGACGACGACGTCGCGAGTGCGGCGGACCCGGCGCTCGCGCCGTTCCAGTCGGCGATCCAGGCCGGGGTGCCCATCGTGATGGTCTCGACGGCCCGCTACCCCCAGCTCGATCCGCAGAACCAGGCCGCGTTCTCCGGCGCGATCATCGACGGGCTGCTGCGCGGCCAGCTCGGCTTCACCGGCGTCACCTTCACCGACGATGTCGGCGCCGCGAAGTCGGTGGCCGACGTCCCCGTCGCCGACCGCATCACCCGCTACCTGGAGGCCGGTGGAGACGTCGTGCTGACCGCCGTCCCGACGCAGGCCCAGACGATGGCCGCGGCGGTCGTCGCGCAGTACGGCGCGGAACCGGCGTTCGCCGCGAAGGTCGACGCGGCCGTCGACCGCGTGCTCGCGCTCAAGGAGAAGCAGCACCTGCTGCCGTGCTCGGGCTAGCGCCCGCCGACGTGACGTGGCAGACGCCGCGGAGGGTTGACCGCGCACCGGACCTGCTGAGACGATTCTATAGAATTCGATCCCGTCATTGGAGGACCACGTGTTTGAGCTGGACGCCGAGGAGCAGGCAATCGTCGACGCGGTGCGCGACTTCGTCGACAAGCAGGTGAAGCCGAAGGTGCAGGCGATCGAGCACGCCAACGAGTACCCCACCGAGTTCATCGAGGCGATGAAGGAGATGGGCATCTTCGGTCTGGCGATCCCCGAGCCGTACGGCGACGTCAAGGTGTCCACTCCCTGCTACGCGCGGGTGACCGAGGAGCTCGCCCGCGGCTGGATGTCGCTGGCCGGCGCCATGGGCGGGCACACGGTCGTCTCGAAGCTGCTGACCGACTACGGCACGGAGGAGCAGAAGCAGAAGTACCTGCCGCGGATGGCCACCGGCGAGCTGCGCGCGACGATGGCCCTCACCGAGCCCGGCGGCGGCAGCGACCTGCAGAACATGCGCACCGTCGCCACGAAGGACGGCGACGAGTACGTCATCAACGGATCGAAGACCTGGATCACGAACGCCCGCAAGGCCGGTCTCGTCGCGCTGCTGTGCAAGACCGACCCGAGCGCCCAGCCTCGCCACAAGGGCATCTCGATCCTGCTGGTGGAGAAGGTCCCCGGTTTCGAGGTGTCGAAGGATCTGCCCAAGCTGGGCTACAAGGGCGTCGAGTCCTGTGAGCTGAGCTTCGACGGCGCCCGGGTCCCGACCGATGCGCTGCTCGGCGGCCAGGAGGGCAAGGGCTTCGCGCAGATGATGCGCGGGCTGGAGATCGGCCGGATCCAGGTCGCCGCCCGCGCGACCGGCGTGGCGCGCGCGGCCTTCGACGACGCGCTGAAGTACGCCCAGGAGCGCGAGTCGATGGGCAAGCCGATCTGGAAGCACCAGCAGGTCGGCGCCACCCTCGCCAACATGGCCACCAAGCTGACCGCCGCCCGGCAGCTGCTCTGGCACGCGGCCCGCTGCTACCAGGCCGGGGAGCGCAGCGACCTCGAGGCCGGCATGGCCAAGCTGTTCTGCTCGGAGACCGCGATGGAGGTCGCGCTCGACGCGATCCGCGTGCACGGCGGCTACGGCTACTCCACCGAGTTCGACGTCGAGCGCTACTTCCGCGACGCGCCGCTGATGATCGTCGGCGAGGGCACGAACGAGATCCAGCGCAACGTCATCGTCGGACAGCTGGTTCAGCGCGGCGAGCTTCCGTAGGCTGGCCGCCATGACGACAACAGTGCGGCTCGAGGTGGACGGCGCTCTGGCGAGCGTCGTCCTGGACGACCCGGAGCACGGCAACGTGCTCACCCTGGACATGGCCGAGCAGCTACGCGACCGGGTGGCCGGGATTGCTTCCCTCGAAGGAATCCGGTGCGTCGTGCTGCGCGCGGAGGGCAAGCGGTTCTGCGTCGGCGGCGACATCGCGTCGTTCGCCGATTCGCAGGTCGGCGAACGCATCAACGAGGTCGTCGCGCTCCCGCTGCACGATGCGCTCAACACGCTGGAAGGCCTGGAGGTCCCCGTCGTGTCGGTCGTGCAGGGCGCGGCCGGCGGTGGGGGCGTGGGTCTCGCGCTCGGCGCCGACCTGGTGATCGCCGCCGAGGAGGCGTTCTTCGTGACCGGCTACGGCCTCATCGGGCTGAGCCCCGACTGCGCCGTCAGCTGGACGCTGGCCCGGGCGCTCGGGGTGCAGCGCGCCCTCGAGCTGTACCTCACCAACCGCAAGATGTCCGCCACGGAGGCGTTCCAGGCGGGGCTCGTCAGCAGGGTGGTGCCGGCGGCCGACCTCTCGGGCTCGGTCGCCGAGCTCACCGGCGCCATCACCGCATCGTCCCCCGAGGCCGTCGCGCAGACCAAGCGGCTGATGCGCACGGCCTGGTCGCGATCGCGCAGCGAGCACATGGCGGACGAGGCCACCACCATCGGCGGGCTGGGTGACCGGCCGCCGGCCCGTGAGGGGTTCGCGGCCTTCCTGGAGAAACGACCGCCGCAGTTCTAGCCGGCCGGGTCGGGGTTCGGTGAGGCGCGTCCCCTCAGTCGATGCAGGCGAATGGCGACCTGGATGCGGAAGAAGTCGTCCGGCTCGCGCCACGCCGGCCCGAGGAGCTCGTCCACCCGGGAGATCCGTTGCAGGATCGTGTTCGAATGGAGGTGCAGCGCGCGCGCCGTACGGGAAGTGCTGGCATTGCACTCGGCGAACGTGCTGACCGTCTGCAGCAGCTCGGTTCCCCGATCCTCGTCACGGTCGAGCAGCGGGCCGATCAGCGTCCGGATGAATTCGTCTATGTCGTCGGCGTTCGGCTCGAACAGCCGAAGGTACGGGCGGTACGCCGCAGTCGCGACGGCCGCGTCGTGGATGCCGAGCGCCGGCAGCATGTCCAGGCAGCGCCGGGCCTCCCGATAGCGTGCGGCGACCTCGTCGCAGCTGGACGCATGAGGTGCCTCGACCACGAGCACCGGAAGCCGCAGCCTCGCGCGCACCCATCGATGGAGGTGCTTGCCGTCGGTCCTGGCCGACTCGGCGAAGACGACCAGCACGACCCCGGCATGCTCCGCGACCAGGCTCGGCCGGGCGGGCATCGTTCGCAGCGTCCGCAGCACCTCGGCACGGTCCGAGCCCGCAGACACGATGAAGAGCCGAGTGAGCTCGTCGAGGTTCAACCCGCGGGCCCGAGCCCGGATTCGCACCTCCTCGGTACCCCGCGAGCCGGGCTCGACCAGATCATGCAGCAGGTCGCCGCGGACGCGTTCCTCGGCGTCGGCCTGCGCGTCCTGCTTCAGTCGCAGCAGCGCCATGATCCGCGCGGCATCCTCGATCGTCTTCAGCTGCACCGGGTCGAGCAGCTCGGCGGTGCGGGTGACGACGAGGGAGCCCAGATGCGTGTCTCCGGCCAGGACCGCGACCACCCCGGCGACCCCGGGGGCGGACGTCGGGACGTAACGGCCGGTGCTGCGACTGGTCGCTATCGCAGCCACGACCTCGGGGTGGCGCCAGCATCCCTCGACGGGAAAGTGCGCCGGCGAGTCCACGAGCGGCTGTCCGTCGGTATCGAGAATGAAGACCTCACGCCGCATGGAGGTAGCGAGCACCGCAGCCACCTGCGCCACGCTCTGCCCTCGAAGCACGCATTCGGTCAGCTCGACGTGGTCGTTGTGGGCCTGCTCCATCCTCTCGACGAGGGCAGCGAGCCGACGACGGGCTTCGCCCGCTTCCTCGGCGGAGGTCTGCGCCTGCGCGAGCAACCGGGCGCCCTGCAGGATCACCGCTCCATGGTCGGCGAACGCTGTGAGCAGCGCGATCTGCTCCGGATGGAACCTGGTCTCGGTCCGGGTCGCCACGCACAACGTGCCGATCACCTCGTCGCCGGCGACCAACGGCACAGCCAGCACCGAGACGGCCCCCTCCGCCACCAGGACGGAGTCGGCATTCAGGTTGTGCCGGAACCGCGGATCATCGTGATATCGCGCCGAGTAGTGCAGTTGCTTGTGCGAGGCCACATGCCAGGCCATGCTCTGCCCGAACGTGATCCGCAGCCGCTCCAGCTCCGCCGAGACCGAGCCGACGGCTGCCTGCACCACCAGCTCGCCGCGGGGCACATCCAGCTCCGACAGCCAGGCGAGGTCCGCCCCCACCAGGTCGCGCGCCCGCTGCACGAGGCGCCGCAGCAGCGTGTCGAACTCGCGCTGCTCGGCCAGCTCCCTGCTGCTGGCGAACAAGGCCGCAACCTCGTCGCGACGGCGTCCCGCCCGCGACAGGTGCGCCTGCACCCGCTGGATCCGGTCGGTGATCTGCTGGCACGTCGCCTCGTCGAGGTCCTCGGCACCGATCAGGGCGGACAGCTCGTCGGGGTCGATCACGCGTTCCTCGTCGAGCAGGTCGAGCAGCCTCACCACGACGCCCGCAGACAGGAGCCCAGGTCTCTCGCGCGAGGGGGTGCGGTCGAAAAGCTCCTGCATGGATCCCCACAGATCGCCAGCATGCCGGCCTCGTCGTCGGGTTTCGTGCGGGCCTGGGTCCGGCTGGGGCCCGCGATCGAGCGTACCGCTCCATTTGTCGAGGGCGCTAGATCCGGTCACCCTTGGCTCTGTCGCGCAGCTCGTTCTTGCGGATCTTGCCGATGGAGGTGCGCGGGAACTCGTCGACCACGTGCACCTCGTGCGGGACCTTGAACCTCGCGAGGCTCTCCAGACAGTGCGCCCGGATCTCGTCGACGTCGATGCTTGCCCCCGGCGCCGGAAGCAGGAACGCGACGATCCGCTCATCGCGCCACGAGTCCGGGATGCCGACCACGGCCGCGTCGGCGACCGACGGATGGGTTACCAGCACCCGTTCCACCTCCGCGGAGGCCACGTTCTCGGCCTTCACCTTGATGACGTCCTTCGACCGGTCGAGGAAGTAGAAGTAGCCCAGCTCGTCCATCATCATCGTGTCGCCGGTGCGGAACCGGTCGCCGGCGAATGCGGCTGCCGTGATCTCCTCGTCGCGGTAGTACTCCGCCAGCCGCGGCTGCCCCGCGAACCGCGCTTCCCCGGGCGTACCCGCTTCGACCTCCCGGTCCTCCGCATCGAAGACCCCGAGGTCCATCCCCGGCTGGGGCAGGCCGATCGAGACGGGGTTCCGTGGGAGGTACGGCGGACTGCGGGTGCCGATCGTCGCGTCCTCGGTCATCCCCCACAGGTTGATCAGCGGCACGTCGTAGCGACGCTCGAAGTCCGCGATCTCCTCGTCGGCGAGCGCCATCCCGAACAGCATCATCCGCAGCGAGTGCCGCGCGTCGCGTGGATCCTCCGGCAGCAGCATCAGCTGGCGGATGGGGTTGGCGACCAGGCTGCCGACGGTGATCCCGTAGGTGCGAACCTGGCTCCAGTAACGCTTCGCGTCGAACACCTCGCACACCACCACGGTGCTTCCGGTGACCACGGCGCAGAGCAGCGACAGGCTCATCGCGTTGATGTGGAACAGCGGCAGCACGCACAGCCCACGGTCCTCCGGGCGGAGCCGTTGATGCTGGGCGTTGACCTCGCCCGACAGCACCATCGCCTGGTGGCTGAGCACCACGCCCTTCGGCCGGGCCGTCGTGCCCGAGGAGTACATCAGCACCGCGGGGTCGGAGGCTCGGACGTCGGCCGCAGGAGGCGCCTCGTCCGTGACGTACTCGTCGAGGTCGGCGGTGCACACCACCTCCGGCCGGCGCGGCTCGCACAGCTCGGCGGCCGCCTGCGCGACCGCCTGCCGGTCCGGGTCGCAGATGACGATCTTCACCTCGGCGTGCTGCAGCACGTAGCGCAGCTCGTCCACGGCGTACGACGCGATCGTCGGGGTCGCGATCGCCCCGAGGCGGGCGATCGCGAACAGGCCGACCACGAACTCGGGCCGATTGCTCATATGCAGGACCACGTGGTCGCCCTGACGGACGCCCTGCCGGGCGAGCCCGCCGGCGAGCCGGCCGGCTCGTTCGTACAGGTCGGCGTACGACATCTCCGTCCACCGCTGATCGGCGGCCTCGAAGATCAGGCCGATCCGGTCGGCGTCGACCTCGGCCCGGTGCGCGATGACGTGGTTCAGGGTGAGATTACCGGTTGCAAGCACGCGTCACACCTCCTCTTTCGCGCACCTTGTGAGGTCCTGCCTGCCAGGTCAGGTCTGCGCCTCGCCCCGGAGGTCCTCGCGCCGCTGGCGCGTCGCCTCCTGGTCGACCTCGAGGCCCTCGGGGTCGGTCAACGGGTCGCCGATGACGATCACGCCGTAGTCGCGGGCCGCCGTCTCGGCGGTGATGTACTCGTCGCGGACGTCGCGCAGCACCCGGTCCGGTTCCCGCTCGAGCGGGTTTCCCCAGCCGCCTCCAGCGTTGGTGATGTATCGGAAGACGTCGTTCGGCTTGGTGTGCCACAGTGGCTGGCTGCCGAACCAGAAGTACTCTCCCTTGTCCGGGTCGGCAGCCTTCGTGTCCGGGTTCAACAGACCGCTGACCGGCACCGACGTGCGGTACACCTCCGGATCATCCAGCGGTATCAAGTCCTCGCGCTGCGCGACGTCGTACTCCGCGGCCGGGAACATCCAGACCGCCCCGGCGCGGCCGTCCTGGCCGCCGAGCACCCCGGTCCCGCTGCTGCGCTTGGTGTGCACCGGGCTCGAGGTGTGATTGGCGGGGGTCAGGAACATGCTGTCGCGGAGCACCGCGGCGCCGCCGCGGTTGTAGCCGGAGCCGGCCGAATCGGCCACGAACTCCTTGCGCAGCACGACGATCGGCAGCTCCGACTCGATCGCCTCGGTCGCCGGGTCCAGGTTGTTGGCCAGATAGAAGCCCGCGTACGAGTCGGCGTCGCCGTCCTTGGTCGCGCCCCACGGGCCGTGCTCGCCGCCGCACTGCGCGACGGTCACCCACGGCGTGCCGTCGGCGAGCTCGCCGTGCCCGTTGTGTATCGACAGTGAGCCGTAGTCGCCGGCGATCGCGTTCTTTCCGACCGCGGCCTCCAGCGCCCGGAACACCGCCAGCAGCGCCGGCTGCGACGCCTCCCAATAGAGGAAGACGGCACCGTCCGGTGGCGTGGCGCTGACGATGGTCCCCGGTGGTACGACGATGTCGAGGTTGCGGTACGCGCCCGAGTTGAACGGAGTCTTCGGGTCGAGCATGTACTTCATCGCCACGCCGACCGCGGTCGCCGTGTCGAACATGCCGCAGTTGATGCTGGTCCTGGCCTGCTGCGAGGTGCCGCTGAAGTCGAACTCCATCTGCGAGCCGATCTTGGTGATGGTCACCTTGATCTCGTACTCGAGCTCGTCGTCGATGCCGTCCGCGTCCACCAGATCCCCGCCTGTGTACACCCCGTCCGGGATCGCCGCGATCGCCTCGGCCATCGACTCCGCCGGGACGTCGCAGCTGTAGCGGATGGCGCCGAGCCAGGCATCGACGCCGTACCGCTCGATGCTCTCGCGCATCAGTCGCTCACCCAGCAGCAGGTTCTGGTAGATCGTGATCAGGTCCGGCAACAGCAGCGCGCTGTACCGCGCGTTGTCGAAGATCAGGTGGAATGAGTGATGGATGGGCTCGTCGTCGCGGTAGATCAGCATCGGCGGGATCACCAGGCCGGTCTCGTAGACGTCTTTCTTGACCGCCGAGAAGCCGGCCGGGACCACGCCGCCCATGTCGAGCTGGTGCGCGCGCAGGGCCACGAACGTGACGATCTCACCGTCATGGAAGACCGGCCGGATGAAGCAGATGTCGTTGACGTGGTTGCCCGCGCGGTAGGGATCGTTGACCATCAGCACATCGCCAGGGCGTAGATTCTCGGGGCCGAACTCGTCCACCGCGTTGCGGACCGCGTGCTCCATCGCGCCGGAGAACAGCACCAGGCTGTTGGAGACCGTCGACATCGAGTAGTTCGTCGACGGCGGCCCGGAGATGGTCGCGGCGAAGTCGTACCAGTCCCGCAGGATCAGCGAGAACGCGTGGTGCAGCATGTTGGTGCACATGTGCTCGACGATGTAACGCATCCGGTTGGACAGCACGGTCGCCGTGTAGCGGTCGCACGCGTACCTCGCGTGGAACTCCGCTTCGCTCAGGTCTCGGATCGGCGTGTAGTCGATGGTGGTCATGGTCGTCCCCTCAGGCCCTGGTGATCCGCAGCTCGCCGTACTCGCCGACCTCGGCCACCTGGCCGGCCAGCATGAACGTGGTGGACAGTGCTTCGTGAATGACGGCCGGCCCTTCGATGCGGTCGCCGGCACGCAGCGATTCGCGGTTGTAGCGGCCCGCCTGGATCGGCTCGTCGTGCAGGTACATCAGCTGGAACGTCGAGTCCGGTTCGAGGATCCGACCGTCGCCGGACTCGATCTTCGGATAGTCCACCTTCTCGGCGCTGATCACCGCCTCGACCCGGTAGGTCACGCCCTGGACGGGCAGCCCGTCGAACCGATTGCCCGCCCGCGCTTGATAGACCTGGTGGAAGTTCTCGATCATCTCGTCGATCTTCTCGGCGGTGATCTCGCCGGAGGGGACCTTGACGAAGGGCGTCTCCCACGTCTGCCCGGCGAGCCTTGCGTCCATCGACCGGACGAACGTCAGCTCCCCCGCCGCGTGCACATCGGTGAACCGGGCGCGCAGCTCGTCCTCCATCTCGCGGTAGACCTTGTCGACGCTCGGCGCCGCCGACCCGTCGAGCATGAGATAGGAGCTGCGGCTTTCGCCGTATACCTGGTCGGTGCTCACCAGCCCCAGCGCGGAGAACAGGCCGGGGTGCGGTGGCACGATCACCTCGCGCGCATGCACCAGATCCATGCACGCGGGCAGCAACATCGGCCCGGCGGCGCCGAACGCGACGAGGCTGTAGTCACGCGGGTCGATGCCGTGCTTGATCGCGATGTTGTTGATGCCCTCCGCGACGTTGTTGACGCCGATGTTGAAGGCGTAGCGGACCCGCTGGTCCAGGCTGAGCGGCGTGTCGAGATCCTCGAACGCCTTCGCCGAGAGCGTGGGATCGAGCGAGAGCCGCCCACCGGCGAAGGTGGTCGGATCGATGACGCCCATCATCACCAGGGTGTCGGTCGATGCGGGCTGCGTTCCTCCCTTGCCGTAGCACGCCGGACCGGGGTCGGCTCCCGCGCTGCCCGGGCCGACCAGCACCTCGCCCTGCGGGCTGATCGTGACGAGGCTGCCGCCGCCCGCGCCGATGCTCTCGACCTCGTTGGACAACGCGTTGACGATCAGGTCGTGCTCGAGCAGGAACGTCGTGTTCACGTAGGGCTTGCCGCCGGAGACCATGCTGATGTCGCAGGAGGTGCCGCCGATGTCGGCGCACAGCAGCTCCTGTCGGTTGATGAGCCGGCAGAAATGGGCGCTGGCGACGGTGCCCGCCGCCGGGCCGGCGAAGACGATCTCGAACGGCTGCTCCATCGCGATGTCCGCCCGGATCAGCTGAGCCGCGCAGTTGGCGTAGTTGAAGCTTCCGGTGAAGCCGAGGCCGCGCAGCCCTTCGTGCAGCTTGTCGGTGTACTCGCCGTAGATCAGCTTCATGAACACGTCGATGGTGGTGGTGGAGGCGCGCGCCCACTCCTTGGCCAGCGGTGAGGTCTCGCTGGAGATCGACACGGGGACGTCGCCGAGCTCCTCGCGCACGAGGTCCCGCAGCCGTTGCTCGTGCTCGGCATTCACGTAGGCGTTTATCAAGCAGATCGCGACGCCTTCGACACCGCAGCGCTTCAGCACGGCGAGCTGGCCGCGCGCCTGCTCCTCGTCGAAGGGGATCAGCGCCTCGCCGTCGGCCTTCATGCGCTCCTTGATGCCGCGGCGCAGGTACCGCGGAACCAAGGGACGTGACGCGTCGCCGAACGGACGTCGCCAGCTCGCGTCGGTGAGCGCGGTCAGCGGGCGGTAGTTCGACCCGATATCGAGGATGTCGCGATGACCGAAGGTCGTCAGGAACGCGATCTTCGGCAGCTTGCGGGTGATCACCGCGTTGAGCCCGTGGGTGCTCGCGTGGTTGAACACCGACGCCGCCCCCGCACCGGCCTCCTCAGCGCCCTGGAGGACGGCGAGGTGGGTGTTGTGCACATCGGTGGAGACCTTGACGGGGGTGATCGCGCCCTCGTCGATCACCACCACGTCGGTGAAGGTGCCACCGACGTCGACTCCGATCATCATGGCGTGTGGTCCTCTCGTCGTACGGGCTCAGGCAAGGTGCAGGCCGTCGGAGACGAGCTTGATCGGACCGAGCCGATCCCACTTCGTCCTGCTCACGCTGCGCAGCGTCGGCTGGTGCTTCACGACCAGGTACCAGCCGCCCTCGGTCAGCACCGGATAGCGCTTGAAGTCGGACGCCGTCGACCCGGGGAAGTCCGCGAGGTCCACGCCGAGCGCCGCGAGGTCGTCCGCGGAGACCTCCTCGCGTTCGACGTGCACACCCGGCGCAACCGTTGCTTCGTTCACGAGGTCCTCCTCGGGTCCAGTGGTCTGCTCTGGACCCTACGACCGGGCGCGGGTGCGCGACCACAGACGATTCCCACACATTCGGCGGGGACCGCATGTGGGCTGCGCACCAAAACCGCTGGTCGGCCGGGTGCGGCGGCGAGCGCCGCTAGCGGAGGCCGACCTCGCGCTGGAGGTGGGCGATGAGCAGCTCGCCGACATTGCGGATGTGCGCCGACATCGCCACCCGGATGGCGTCCGCATCCCGGCGGCGCAGCGCCTCGAGGATCGGCGCGTGATCGTGCACCGACGCGGAGGCCCACCCGTCGATGGCCCCGTACGACGACAACGGCACGTGCTGCACCGTCGAGCGCAGCAGGTTCGCCAGTCGCACGGAGCGCGCCGCCAGGTTGATCCGCCGGTGCACCTGGTGGTTGAGCCGGTCGACCTCCCGTGGGTCACCGTCGGGGCCCACGATGTCGAGCTCCTGCTGGAACGCCTCTATGGCGGCGATCTCCGCGTCGGTGAGGTTGTCCACCGCCCGAGCGGCGAGCTCCCCGGCGACGTACGCCTGGACGTCGAACAGGTCGCGCACGTCCTGCGCGGTCACCGGGATCACCCGGAACCCGCGCCGCGGCTCCCAGGTCACCGAGCCCTCCGACGCCAGCGTCATGAGCGCCTCGCGCACCGGTGTCTGGCTGACGCCCAGCTCGAGCGCGAGCTTCTCGGTGCGCACGAACTCCCGAGGGGTGAGGTCGCCGACCATGATCGCCTCGCGGACGCGCGCGGCGACCCGTTCGCTGAGCTGCGCTCCTCGGCCTGCCTGCTCGCTCAACGGGCGCAGCGGTTTCGACAAGGGTGTGTCCTCCTGTGGTGGCTGCGGCCAGCCTATCGCCTGGCCTGGCGGCCGACAGCGACCGTCGCCCGGTGCCCGGCTGTGGACGCCGCCGGTGGCTGTCCACAGCCGCCCGTCGTCCGGGCACGCTGTCACCGCTCGCACGTAGCCTGGCGACCGTGAACACCGCAGATCTCGATCTCACCGCCGACCAGGCCGAGCTGGCGTCCGACGTCCTGCACAAGATGGCCGGCCCCGATGCGGCGCTGCGCGACGACCAGCTCACCGCCGTCGCGGCGCTGTGCCGGCCCGCGTCGCGCGTGCTGGTCGTGCAGGCCACCGGCTGGGGCAAGTCGGCCGTGTACTGGATCGCCACGGCCATCGGCCGCGAGGCCGGGCGCGGTCCCACGCTGGTGATCTCGCCGCTGCTCTCGCTGATGCGCGATCAGGTCGAGGCGGCCGCGCGCGCCGGCCTCACCGCGCGCACGCTCAACTCGTCCAACTTCGAGGACTGGGCGGAGATCGAGCGCGAGATCGGCGACGATGCCGTCGACGTCCTCCTGGTCTCGCCCGAACGGCTCGCCAACCCGACGTTCGGGCGCCGGGTCCTCGACCGGCTGGGTGGCCGGATCGGCCTGCTGGTGATCGACGAGGCGCACTCGATCTCCGACTGGGGCCACGACTTCCGGCCCGACTACCGCCGGCTGTCGACGATGCTGACCCGGCTCAACCCGGAGGCGGCCGTGCTCGCGACCACCGCGACCGCGAACGCCCGCGTGACCGACGACGTCGCCGCGCAGCTCGGCGACACCCTCGTGCTGCGCGGACCGCTGGCGCGGTCGAGCCTGCAGCTGGTCGTGCTGGAGGAGCAGTCGCCGATGGATCGCTTCGCGTGGGTCTGCGAGCGGCTGGGTGAGCTGCCGGGCTCCGGCATCGTCTACGCCCTGACGGTGGATCAGGCCGAGGCGCTCACCGCCGCGATCCGGGCGGTGCACGGTGACGCGCTGCCGGTCGCGGCCTACACGGGCCGCCTCGACGGCGCGGAGCGGCACCGGCTCGAGAACGCGCTGCGGCGCAACGAGATCAAGGCGCTCGTCGCGACGTCCGCGTTGGGCATGGGCTTCGACAAGCCCGACCTCGGCTTCGTGGTGCACGTCGGGGCGCCGCCCTCTCCGGTGTCCTACTACCAGCAGGTCGGCCGCGCCGGGCGCGGCATCGACCGCGCGGTCGTGGTGCTGCTGCCCAGCGAGGCGGATCGGCACGTGTGGGACTACTTCGCCACCGCCACGATCCCGGTGCCGAGCCAGGTCGAGTCCGTCCTCGACGCCCTGCGGCAGGAGGACGCTCCGATCTCGGTGCCGAAGCTCGAGGCGCAGACCGGCGTACGGCGCACCCGCGCCGAGCTGATCCTCAAGCAGCTCGCGGTCGACGACGTCGTCGAGCGGCAGCCCGACGGCTGGGTCGCGACCGGCAAGGAGTGGGTGTACGACAAGGCGCACTTCGACTCCGTGATCGCCACCCGCGAGCGGGAGGCGACCATCATGCGCGAGTACGCCGCGGGCAGCCGATGCCTCATGCAGCTGCTGCAGGAGAGCCTCGACGACCCGAGTGCCGCGCCCTGCGGACGTTGCTCGGTCTGCGATCCCGACGCGACCGCCGCGTGGCGTCAACCGGTCGACCCCGCCCTGCTGGCGAGCGTGCAGCAGGCGCTGCGCGGCCAGGTCGCCACGCTCGAGCCGCGCAAGATGTGGCCCGGTGCGCCGTCCTCGCGCAAGGGCCGGATCTCGGCCACCGTCGCCGCCGACTGGGGCCGGGTGCTCGTCGACTACGACGCACCGCAGTGGGCCGGCCTGGTCCGGGAGTCGTTGTCCGCGGACATGCCCGCGAGCGACGAGCTGCGCACGGCCGTGACGCAGGTGCTGGCGGCGTGGAGCCGCGGCGACCGGCGCAATCCGGCCTGGGAGCGGCGCCCCGACGTCGTCGTCGACCTCGCCTCGGGTGGTCTGCCCGTGCTCACCGGCTCGTTGGCCGACCACATCGCCGCGGTAGGACGGATGGTGCGGGCCCGGCTGGACCCCGATGCGGTCGCGCTGGGAGCGCGTCGGGTCCGCACCGAGGATCTGCCCAGCGCCGCTCAGGCGGCGCTCTGGGAAGGCAGCGTGCAGTTGGACGCCGACTCGGCGGACGCGGTGCGCGGCGCCGCCGTGCTGCTGATCGCCGACCGCGACCCGATGGGATGGGCGATCACCGTGACGGCGGCGGCGTTGCGGGAGGCCGGTGCCGACGTGGTGCTACCGCTGCTGCTGCACCGCACCAACGGCTGAGCGCTCGACGAGCCCGCGGCTGATGGCGACGGCGCTGAGCGTCGCCGGGCTCGCCCGGCTGCCGTGCCAGACCATCCGCAGCGGGAAGGTGGCGCTCACCGACGGGCCGAACGGCAGGTAGCGCACGCCTTCGACGTGGATGCGCCCTCGGGTGTCGACGACGACGGCCGCACCGATGCCGGCCGCGACCAGGGCGAGGAGGCTGAACGGGTCGGGCGCCTCCGCCGCGACCTCCGGCGCGAGACCTGCTCGCTCCAGCATGGCGAAGGCGGCGCGGCGTACCCATGAGCCGTGCTCGCCGGGATACATGACCATCGGCACCCCGGCCAGGTCGTCGGCCTCGACCCGGTGGCGCCCCGACAGCGGGTGACCGGTCGGGACGGCCAGCACGAGCCTCTCGTCGCGCAGCACCAGCGAGTCCAGGTCCCGGGGCGGCCGGCTCCCGGAGATGGCGAGGTCGAGCTCGCCCTCGAGCACCCGTTGCAGCGCGTCCCCGCTGTAGGTCTGCGGCGCCAGCTCGATCTGCAGACCCGGCGCCTGCTCGCGGGCGGCGCGGACGAGGTCGGCGAGGATGGAATACCCCGAGGTCCCGCCGAAGCCGGCGCGCACCGTCCCGACCGCCCCGCTGAGCCGGGCCGCGGCCAGCATCCGCAGCTCCTCGAGCCCGCGGAGCACCCGCCGCGCCGGCTCCAGCATCGCCCGGCCGTCGGCGGTGAGCTGCACCGACCGGGTCGTCCGCTCGAACAGCGTGACGCCGAGCTCCCGCTCGAGCTCGCGAATCGCGGCGCTCAACGGCGGTTGGGACATGTGCAGGCTGGCCGCCGCACGGGAGAAGTGCTGATGCTCGGCGACCGCGACCAGCGCCCGGATGTGCCGTAGCTCCATCGCCGACTCTCATTCGCTGTCCGTATGAATGTGCGGCCAAATCATCTTGGACGCCGTTAAGTAATGCTGTCACTGTAGAAGCATCGGGTCACGCGAAGGAGCGCCATGAACTTTTACACCGCCGATGCCGCCGTCCAGCGACTCGTCGACCGGTACGTCGACGCCGCCGACCGGGAGCTGCTCACACCGCTGCTCGAGCGGCTGGGGGCGGACGCCGCGACCCGGCTCGACCCGCTGGCCGAGCTGGCCGACAAGAACCCGCCGACGCTTCGCCCGTTCGACAAGAACGGCGAGCGGGCCAACGCCGTCGAGTATCACCCGGCGTACACCGAGATGGCCGACATCCTGCTCGGCGAGTACGGCGTCGCCGCGGCCTCGCACCGGCCGCTGCACGGCTGGAGCGCCAAGCCGCCGCACCTGGTGAAGTACCTGATGACGTACGTCTACGTGCAGGCCGAGTTCGGCCTGGCGTGCCCGATCAGCATGACCGACACCGCGGCGCGCACGCTGCGGATGTTCGGCGGTGACGACCCGGAGATCGCTGAGGCGGTCCGCCGGCTCACCTCCACCGACGACGACCGGTTCACCGGCGCGATGTTCATGACCGAGCTGCAGGGCGGCACCGACATCGCGATGACCGAGACGGTGGCCGAGGCGGACGGCGACCGGTGGAAGCTGTACGGGCGCAAGTGGTTCGCCTCCAACGCGGGCGCGGACATCACCCTGGTGCTGGCCCGTTTCCCGGGCGGCCAGGAGGCCTCGACCCGCGGCGTGGGCCTATTCATGATGCCGCGCGTCAAGCCCGACGGCTCGCTGAACGACTACCGCATCGAGCGGCTGAAGGACAAGCTCGGCACCCGGTCGATGGCCTCGGGCGAGATCACCCTCGACGGCGCGTACGCCGTGCAGGTCGGCCGGCTCGATCGCGGCTTCCGCCAGATGACCGAGATGGTCAACCTCTCGCGGCTCTCGAACGCCGTCCGCGCGGTCTCGCTGATGCGCCGCGGGCTGCTCGAGGCGGGGCAGCACGCCGCCTCGCGCGTGGTCTTCGGTCGCCGGCTCATCGACCAGCCGCTGCTGCGCCTGGACCTGCTGCGGCTCACCGCGGACGTCGAGACCGGGCTGAATCTCGTCTTCTACTGCGCCGAGGAGCTCGAGCGCGCCGACCGCGGTGACGAGGACGCCAAGGCGTTGATCCGGATCCTCACGCCGCTCGCGAAGCACTACCTGTGCAAGCGCGCGCGGTTCGCGACCGGCGAGGCCATGGAGATGCGCGGCGGCAACGGGTACATCGAGGAGTGGATCCAGCCACGGCTGGTACGCGACGCGCACCTCGGATCGATCTGGGAGGGCGCCAGCAACGTGATCGCCCTCGATGTCCTGCGCTCGATGCGCAAGGTCGGCGCGCACAAGGTGTTCTTCGACGACCTGCGCGAGCGGCTCTCCCGGGTCACCGACCCCGGCCTGCAGTCCCTGCGAGAGCGCCTCGCGCAGCGGCTCGAGTCGGTCAGCGCTCGTGCGGAGGCGGTGCTGAGCGCCGCCCCGGACGACGCCGAGGTCCTCATGGCGGCGCTGACGGACGACATGGCGACCGTCGCGATGGGCGTGCTGCAGGCCGATCAGGCGTCGTACGAGATAGCGACGCACGGGGACCACCGCGCCGCCATCGTCGCGGCCGCGTTCGAGCAGCTGGTGATCCGCCGGGACGAGACGTACGCGCCGGCCGGCCTCGCCGCCGTCCCGCAGATCGTCGCGGGGGAGCGCATCGGCGCACCGGTGGACGAGCGGGTCGTCGCCGCGCGATGATTCCGCGGCCCGAGCCGGGTCTATGCAGGTAGGACCGTGTCCATCCCGGCGAGAGGACGACCACCATGCCCACCTTCATCACCGTCGGGTACGGCGACCGGGCCGGCTACGACCGCACCCCTCCCGCCGTCCGCGACGATGCGCATGCGCACGACGACCGGCTCCGCGCCGCCGGCGCGCGGATGGGTATCGCGGGGACGCCGGTGCAGGTGCGCAACCCCGATGCCGCGGGGCCGCGGACGACGATCGGACCGTACCTGCAGTCGGCCCTCCCCGTGGCGGGCTTCGCGCTGATCGAGGCCGCCGACCTCGACGAAGCGATCGCGCTGGCCGCGCAGACACCCTGTGCGGTGGCGCACGGCGTCGTCGAGGTCTGGCCGCTCACCGAGACCCCGGACGGCACGGCACCCTAGCCGGCGGACCGGCGACCGGTCCCACGCCGCGCGGCACGCAGCGCCCGCGCGGCGCTGCCGGCCGCCCACGCGATCGAGTGCAGGACGGTCAGATCGCGCGCGGACGACTGCTCGGCCTGCCGCAGCGCCTCGTCCAGCGTCGTCAGGGGCCGCGAGATCGCCAACACGTCGCGGATGTCGTGGTCGGCGGCGACCGCATCGTGGGCGAGGCTGCCGACCAGCGGCCCGGCGAGCCCCGGCGGCACGGGCGCCAGCAGGGACACCGCGTGCCCGGCCAGCGTCGGGCCGGGCCGCAGGAACGGCATCGGGATCACCATCCGCCGCGACAGACCGGCCGCGCGGGCGAACCGGGCCGCGAGGTCGGCGTAGCTCAGCACCTCGGGGCCACCGATGTCGAACGTCCGGTTGACCGGAGGGTCCAGCGACGCCGCGGCGACCAGGTACGTCAGGACGTCCTCGATGCCGATCGGCTGTACGAGGTTGCGGACCCACGACGGCGCCACGGTGACCGGTAGCCGGTAGGTGAGGTAGCGGATCATCTTGAACGACGCCGACCCGGCGCCGATGATCACCGGGGCCTGCAGGACGACGGTGGGCACCGGCGCCGCCAGCAGGATCTCCCCGACCGTGGCGCGGGAGCGCAGGTGGGTCGACAGCTCCCCGGGCGCGCGGGGTCCGCCGAGATAGACGATCTGGCGGACGCCGGCCTCGGCGCATTCGTCGGCGAAGACCTCCGCCATCGCGCGCTCGCGGTCCGCCAGGTCGCCCTCGTCGTCCATCGAGTGCAGGAGGTAGTAGGCGACGTCGACGTCGGCCACCGCGCGCCGGACGTCGGCCGCGCGGGCGGCGTCTCCCTCGACGACGTGGACCCGGGAGCCCGGCGACGTCCGGGGCGGCCGGCGGGCCAGGACCCGCACCTGGGCGCCGGCGCGCAGCAGCGGGATGACCAGCTGACCGCCGACGTACCCGGTGCCGCCGGTCACCAGGACGCGGCTACCGCGCAGCGGGAGGGGGCTGTCGTGCTGCGTCGTGGGTGCCGGCATGGGCCCATCCTCTGCGCAATCGCGTGCCGCGGCAAACTCGCGGCGGATTCGGTAGGCGTCGCTAGTGGGTGCCGACCCAGCGCGCGACGCGCTCGGCCACCGGATCGGGGAAGCGCGCCCAGGTGAAGTGGTCGGGCCTGGCCAGCTGGCTGGACCCGGTGAAGCGCCAGCGGTCGACCACGGCCGACGGAGCCTTGGCGAGCAGCTGCTCCGCCGCGGACGGGGGCGCCAGGGCGTCGTTCTGCACCGTGATGCTCAGGACCGGAAGTGCCATCGCGCCCAGCCCCGTCTCCAGATCGGCGAACGCGTCACGGGGCTCGAAACGGCCGGTGCGTCCCAGGTGCACCCAGTCGGCCATCAGCGTCCGGGGCTGCGTGCCACCGAAGCCGAACCGGCGCCCCGGCCAGTAGCCGATCGTTCGAGTCACCACGTCGACGGCGGTGATCGCCGCCAGCATGCCGAGGCGGCGCGGCCCCACGGCGAACGCCTTCCACCAGACGGTGCCCGCGGCGACGAGGGCGACGCCCGCCACCGGGCGGCTGCCGGACGCCGCGAACAGCATCGCGACATGGCCGCCGAGGCTGTGGCCGAGCAGCACGATCCGCGAGCCGCGAAATGCGTGGTGGACGGCGTCGTACACCCGCGGCAGGTCCTGCTCGACCATCGCCGCGTAGCCGAAGTCGACCCGTTTGGACATCGTCGGGACGCTGTCGCCGTGCGCCCGCTGGTCGGCCACCGCGACGTTCAGGCCGCGGGAGTTCAGCGCCGCGGCGAGACGCCGGTAGAACCGGGCGGGGGTGCCCATCGCCGGGAGCACGAGCAGGACGGGAGCCGTGGCCACCGGACCCTTGTGCAGGTGCACGGCCAGCCGGTTGCCGCCCTCGGTCGGCACGTGCAGGACGTCGTCCGGCTCGATTCCGCTCACCACGCTCACCTCCGGTCGCCTCCTACCCTATGGGGCGTGCGAGCCGGCCCGGAGCCGTACCTCGCCGGGTTTCGGTGGCGTGGCACAGTTAGGGCGAACGCCCCGAACGAGAGGACTGCCCGTGCCTGGAATCAACCTGCGCGACGCCGGTGATGGAATCCGGATTCTCAGCATCGACAACGCGAGCAAGAAGAACGCGCTTAACAATGCGCTCTGCATGGAGCTCTCCGGCAAGGTGCGTGAGCTGGCCGACGACAAGCAGGCCCGCGTCGCCATCGTCACCGGCGAGGGGGGCGCCTTCTGCGCCGGCGCCGACCTGCCCGACGTCTTCGGCACGATGGGCGACGACGTCAACGACATCCGCGACCACCTCGGCGACGTCGTCTACCAGAGCTTCCTCGGGCTGCGCGACCTGAAGATCCCGGTCATCTCGGCCGTCGAGGGTCCCGCGGTGGGCGCCGGGCTGAACATGGCGCTTGCTGCGGACGTCGTCATCGCCTCGCCGACCGCCGACTTCGCCGCCACCTTCTCCAAGATCGGGCTGCACCAGGGCGGCGGCTGCACGCCGTTGCTGGTCGAGGCGCTCGGCCGGCAGCGCGCGATGAAGCTGCTGCTCGAGGGCGGCCGGCTGACCGGGCAGGAGGCGTACGACCTCGGCCTCGTCGCCGCGCTCGCCGACGACCCGATGGATGCGGCGCTCGAGCTGGCGAAGACGACGGCCGGCCTGGATCCGCGGCTGTCGCGCAACATCAAGACCGCCGTGAAGCTCTCGGTCGAGTCGGGGTTCGACGCGGCCCTGCAGTTCGAGACCTGGGCGCAGGCCTACACCGCCACCCAGCCGGGCATCCAGAAGATGATTGAGCGGCTGAGCAAGCGCTCGAAGTAGCCCGTCAGCGGCCGGTGAAGACCGGCGTGCGCTTCTCGGCCCGCGCCGCTCGCCCCTCCGCGACGTCCTCGCTGGCGAAGCACGCGTGGAAGTCGGCGACCAGCGACGGGTCGTCGACGCCCAGCGCGGGGTTGTTCAGCACCCGCTTGCTGTAGGCCAGCGACAGCGGCGCCAGGGTGGCGATCTCGGTCGCCCAGGCCAGGGCGTCGTCGAGATCGCCCTCGCGGTCGACCAGTCCGGCGATGACGGCCTCGTCGCGCTCGATCCGCCCCGCGCCGATCAGCAGCCGACGGGCCACGCCGCCGCCCGCGAGCTCGCTGAGCCGGCGGATCGTCCAGGGGTCGACGGCGAGCCCGTTGCGCGCGGTCGGCACGCCGAAGACGGCGCGCTCGTCGGCGACCCGCAGGTCGCAGGCGAGCGCGAGCTGGGTGCCGGCGCCGATCGCCGGTCCGTTGACCGCGGCGACGACGGGCATCGGGCTGGTCAGGATCGCGTCGAACAGCCCGTAGAGCGCGGTGAGGAACACGTCGTCGTACACGGCGTCCAGGTCGGCGCCCGAGCAGAAGCTGGTGCCCTCGCCGGTGATCACGGCGGCCCGGGCCCCGCGCGACGCCTTCTCGTGCACGACCTCGCCGAGCATGTCGCACAGCTCGGCGTTGAGCGCGTTGCGCCGATCCGGCCGGTTCAGCGTGATGACGGCGACATCACCGTCGTCGTGGTGGTTCAGCATGGCGTCTCCAGGCTCGAGGTCGGGTGGACGATGCCAACCTATCCCGCGCGGAAGCGCACCGGGTGCCCGGGACGCGCCTGCGCGAGGTCCGGCAGGCTGGCCCGGCGGACGACGGCCAGCACCGGATATCCGCCCGTCGTGGGGGTGTCGGCGAGGAAGCACACCGGCGTCCCGATCGGCGGTATCTGCACGGCGCCCTGCATGAGGCCCTCGCTGGGCAGCTCGCCGTCACGGCACCGCTCGAGGTGCGGTCCGTCGAGCCGGACGCCGATGCGGTCGGAGTCCGGGGTGACGACGTACCTGCCGCGCAGCAGCACCGACCACGCGGCGTCGGTGAACCAGTCGGCGCGCGGCCCGCGATCGACCACGAGCTCGGTGACGTCGGGCGGCTCGGTGGCGGGGAACACGTCGTGGCCGGCCGGCGGCTCGTCGGGCACGTCGCCCACGTCGAGGACATCGCCCTTGCGCAGCGGATCGGGCCCGATGCCGCCCAGGGTGTCGGTGGACCGGGAGCCGAGCAGCAGCGGTGCGTCGATGCCGCCGCGGACGGCGAGGTAGTTGCGCATGCCGCGCTCGGGGACGCCGATCGCGACCACGCCGCCGTGCGGCACGAAGAAGGCGGTGCGCACCCCGACCGGCAGGCCGTCGACCGTGACGGCGACGGTCGGCCCCGTGACGGTCATCCAGGCCGAGCGGCTGCTGCGCAGGCTGAGCCCACCGAGGGTGGTCTCGAGGCAGGCGGCGCCCGCCGGGTTGCCGAGGATCCGGTTGGCGAGGGCGTAGGCGCGCATGTCGGCCGCGCCGGAGCGACCGACGCCCAGGTAGGCGTTGCCGGGCCGGCCGCGGTCCTGCACCGTCGTGCGGCCGCCGGGGGCGAGGATCACGATGCTCATCGGGCCTCGAATCGCACCCGCATGCCGGGCCGCAGGAGGGCGGGCTCGGCGCGGGCGCCGTCCCACACATCGGTGTCGGTCCGCCCGAGCAGCTGCCAGCCGCCCGGCGACCGGCGCGGGTAGACGGCGGTGAAGCCGCCGGTCATGGCGACCGAGCCCGCGGGCACGGAGGTGCGCGGCGTCTTGCGGCGCGGGACGCGGAGCCGGTCGTCCAGCCCGATGAGGTAGGCGAAGCCGGGTGAGAACCCGTTGAAGGCGACCGTGTACTCGGTGCCGGAGTGGATCGCGACGACCTCCTCGACCGGCAGCCCGGTCAACGTGGCGACGTCCTGCAGGTCCGCGCCGTCGTACGTCACCGGGATGCGCGCGACCTCCCGGCCGGCCTGCTCCGGCGCCGCGGCCTCGATGCGCCGCAGGGCCGGCAGCGCGTCGCCGAGCGCCTGCCGGTCGACGAACGACACGAGCACCGTCACGGCGGCCGGCACGATGTCCTCGACGCCGGACGGCGGCGCGGCCCGCAGCGCCGCGTACAGCCCGAGCACCTCGTCGATCGAGCCGACCTCCAGGAGGACGGCGCGCTCGCCGTACGGCAGCACCGTCGGCGTCATGCGAAGGCGGCGAGCTCGATGCTCGCCTCGCTGAGGGCACGGCGTACCGCGCTCGCGGTCGCGACCGCGGTGGGGGTGTCCCCGTGCACGCACAGCGAGTCGGGGGCCACCTCCAGGACGGAGCCGTCGAGCGCGACGACGGTGTGCTCGCGCGCCATCCGGACCGCGCGGTCGGCGATCTGCTGCGCGTCGGTGAGCTTGCCTCCGGCGGTGCCGCGCGGCGCGAGCCGGCCCTCGGGGGTGTAGGCGCGGTCGGGGAACGCCTCGTGCACGACGGGCAGGCCCTCCGCCGCGGCCAGGTCCAGCCACACCGCGCCGGGCAGGCCCATGACCGGCAGCTCCCGGCCGAACAGCCGCAGGGCCTCGACGACGGCGCGCGCCTGCGGCTCGTGGTGCACGATCGTGTTGTACAGGGCGCCGTGCGGCTTGACGTACCGCACGCGGGTGCCCGCCGACCGGGCGATCCCGTCGAGCGCGTGCAGCTGGTAGAGGACGTCGGCGGTCAGCTCGGGCGGCTCGACGTCGACGAACCGGCGTCCGAAGCCGATGAGGTCGCGGTAGGCGACGTGCGCCCCGATCGCGGCGCCGGTCGAGGCCGCGATCCGGCACACCTTGAGCATCTGGGTGGGGTCACCGGCGTGGAATCCGCACGCGACGTTCGCCGAGGTGACGATGCGCAGCAGCGCCTCGTCGTCGGTCATCGCCCACTGCCCGAGACCTTCGCCGAGGTCCGCGTTCAGGTCGATGCTCATCGCGCCTCCGTTCCGGCTACTTGGCGAGGTGGCGGGAGATGACCAGCCGCTGGATCTGGTTGGTGCCCTCGAAGATCTGCATGACCTTCACCTCGCGCATGAACCGCTCGACCGGGAAGTCCTTGGTGTAGCCGGCGCCGCCGAGCACCTGGACGGCGTCGGTCGTCACCCGCATCGCGTTGTCGGTGCAGATCAGCTTGGCGACCGAGGCCTCCTTGGAGAACGGGCGCCCGGCGTCCTTGAGGCGGGCGGCGTGCAGGTAGGTGGCGCGTGCGCTGCTGACCGCGGCCTCCATGTCGGCGAGCAGGAACCCGAGGCCCTGGTGGTCGATGATCTTGCGCCCGAAGGTGGTGCGCTCCTTGGCGTACGCGACGGCGTTGTCGAGCGCTGCCTGCGCGACGCCGACGGCGCACGCGGCGATGCCGAGCCGGCCGGAGTCGAGTCCCGCGAGCGCGATCGGCAGGCCCTGCCCCTCCTCGCCGATCCGCTGGCCGGTCTCGATGCGCACGTTGTCGAAGCGCATCGTGGTGGTGGTCGAGCTCATCAGCCCCATCTTGTCCTCGGGCTTGTCGGCGCTCAGGCCGGGCGCGTCGCCGGGGACGTTGAAGCAGGTGATGCCGCGGCCGCCGTCGTCGGATGTGCGCAGCATGGTGATGTAGTAGTCGGCGTGGCCGCCGTGGGTGATCCACGCCTTGGCGCCGTTGGCCAGGTAGCCGTCACCGTCGCGGGTGGCCCGCGCGATCATCGCGGCCGGGTCGGAGCCGGCGTGCGGTTCCGACAGGCAGTAGGCGCCGAGCGTCCTGCCCCCGAGCATGTCCGGCAGCCACGCCTCGCGCTGCTCGTCGGTGCTGAACATCGACGCGATGCCGCAGGTCAGGGCGTGCACGCTGGTGCCGATCGCGACCGCCGCCCAGCGGGCCGCGATCTCCTCGAGGACCTGCAGGTAGACCTCGTACGGCTGGCCCCCGCCACCATGCTCCTCGGCGAACGGTAGGCCGAGCAGGCCGGCCTCACCGAGGGCGGTGAACGCCTCGCGCGGGAAGCGCTCCTCGCGCTCGTAGCGGGCCGCCTTCGGCAGCAGCTCCTTGTCGGCGATCTCCCGGGTGAGCGCGATGAGATCCGCGCCCTCCTCGGTCGGCATGAGTCGCTGCACCGCCATGGCTTCCCCCGTTGTGAGTTAATCGGCACTAACTGAGGCTGAGTTTACCGCCTGGTCCGCGGTGGTCTGCTCCTCCTCGACCCGCTTCTTGATCCGCCCCATCCCCGGCAGCGAGCCGAGCATCTCGTTGAGCTCCTTGGAGACCATCAGCAGGTCGCGGATGTCCGGGCCGACGGTGTCCAGGGTCGCCAGCATCGGCAGGATGTCGGTGCGCAGCGCCTCCATCAGCGCCGGCGTGGTGTCGATGAGGTGCACCATCGCCTGGACCTCGTCGGGGCTCGTGGAGCCGGCGAGCGCATCGAGGGTCGGGCGAAGCCGGCCGAGCGACGGCTCCAGACCGTCCAGCAGGGCGCTCGTGCGGGCGGTGAGCGAGGCGGCCCCGTCGAGGATCGGGTGGGTCCGGGCCACGGCGTCACCGGCCTGCTCGATGACCGGTCCCACCTCGGTCACCGACGCGGTGGCGGCCCGCACGAGCCCGTCGGCCTGGGCGACCGAGCGCGCGGCCTGGTCGAGGACCGCGTCGGCGCGGTCGACCGACTCGGTGGCCCGCGCCGCGACCAGGTCGATCCGGTCGACGAGCTGGTGTACCCGCTCCACGAGGTCCTCGGCCGACGCGACCACCGCGGCGGCGCGCGGGACCAGCTCGCTGATGGTGTCGATGGTCGAGCCGACCCATCCGACGGCGTGGACGAGGTCGGCAGGCGCTGGAAGTCGCATGCGCTCACGGTACGCGGCGAGTACCCACGGCGGCGGCGTACGACGAGGGCTCTCAGCCGAGCCAGACGAACACGCCTGCGCCGATGAAGGCGATAGCCCAGATGCGGTCCATGTTGACCCACGCCGTCCGCAGGATGCGCAGGCCGAAGATGCTGTAGACGGCCAGCGCGACGGTGGTCGCGACGACAAGCATCGACAAGCCGTGCACGATCGCGGCCAGGACGGCGGTCCAGAGGGAGCCCGACAGCGCGTGCTCCAGCACGTGGTCACCGCCCGAGCCGCCGGCGATGAACGGCGCGAGCATCAGGCCCGCACCGGTCGCGGTCGACATCAGGAAGGACCACCACGCGAGCTGGCGAGCCGACAGCCGCATCCCGACCCAGCGGAAGTGCCGTCTGCGCAGCAGCAGGTAGGTCCCGAACCCCACGAGCAGGACGGCGAGCACGCCGACCACCACGGCGCGGGTGGCCTGCGAGGCGAACACCGCGGTCGCCACGGCGACCGGCAGGACGGACAGCTCGTGGCCGACGGCGATGGGCAGCATCGAACGGACGATCGCCGCGCGATTGCGCTCCTGCAAGCCGAACGACGTGGCGAACAGCCAGCCCATGCCGGGGTTCAGGCCGTGGAAGGCACCCAGGCCGATGGCCGCGAGCAGGACGCCGGTGCGCGCGCCGCCGGTCGGGACGTCGCCGTGCGCCAGCAGCAGCTGCGCGTGCGCCGGCAGTGCAGCCAGGGCCGACCCGTCGAGCAGTGACACGTCAGACCCGGTCGGGCTAGGAGAAGCAGTAGGAGTCGCTGGAGGCGTCGCCCCCGCCGAGGTGGGTCTGGTGGACCCGGTTCCCGCGGAAGTCGGCGCCGTGCGGGAAGAACCGCTCGTCGAGGCTCATGCCGCCGTTCTCGGTGTCGATGTCGGCCTTGATCATCCAGGCGCCGACGCCGTCGGGATAGAACTGGTCGTCCCAGGCGCCGTAGAGCGAGTTCGTCCAGTAGACGCGCTTGCCGTCGCGGCTGATCTCGACCATCTGCGGCGCGCCCGCCAGCGGCTCGTCGGGCTGAGAGGGGTGCGCCGCCTTCGAGACGATGCCGCCGCACCGCAGGGACCCCGTCTTCACCGGGTTGAACGGGTCGGTGACGTCGAGCTGGATGGCCTCGCCGGTGCCGAAGCACGAGACATACAGGAACTTGTCGTCGACCGACAGGTCGATGTCCGTGATCAGCGGCGGTACGGCGCCGAACGGCTTGAGCGCAGGCGGCAGCAGGTCCGGGTCGGCCGGCTCGGCCGGCACGGTGAAGATCTTCCGCGCCTTGAACTCATCGCCGTCCTTGTACCAGCACCAGATCGAGCCGGAGAGGTCCTCGGTGCTGATGACGACGCCCAGGAACCCGTACTCCTTGTTCGGGTCGTGCGAGGGGCGCAGCTCGAGGGCCATCTGGTGCTGGGCTCCGAGGTCGACCTCCTGCAGATGCTTGCGGGTGCGCAGGTCGAAGAAATGGATCTTGTGGCCGTACTTGTTGGCCAGCAGCAGCTCGGGGTTGACGCCGTTCTCGATCATCGACGGCGTGCCCCACTCGCTGGTCACCATCACGTCGCGGTTGAGATGCCACCAGAAGTCGTAGGCCAGGTACTGGCTGCCGCGGTCCTTCTCCCACTGGCCCTTGACCTGGAAGGTGTCGTGGTCGAGAAGCGCGATCCCGCCGGGCCCCTCATCGCCCTCGGCGGTCCCGAGATTGGTGACATAGATGCCCTCCGGCCCACAGTGCGCGGTGTGCGGCCGGCTGTAGCCGGAGGCCTTCTTGTAGTCCTCCGGCTCGATGATCTTCGCGATGGTGGGGTTGCGCGGGTCGGACTTGACGTCGACGAAGTGGATGCGGCTCGAGCGCAGGCCCATCATCAGCAGGTACCGACGCTCGACGTGCGGGTGCGGGTTGTTGGGGCACAGCGCGGAGCTGCAGGCGTTCCAGCCGTGGTGGTGCAGCTCGTCGCCGACGTTCGGCATCTCGCACCAGCCGACGACGCTGCCGTACCGGTCGCTCGCGGGGTCGACGTCGACGACCGCGAGCGCGTCCTTCTGCGGCTCTCCCTCGTCGCGCCAGAAGCTCGCGACGTACGCGAGGTCCTCCGTCGGTCCTTCCATCGCCAGGCCCGGCGACGGATAGAAGGTGGGATCGGGCTTCCAGGTCGTCATGGCGCCGCCTCCAGATCGGGATTCTCGAAGCGTAGCCCCGGTCCCGCCAGCGGCGATAGGTCCGACCGGAGCCGCCGCTACTCCTCCAGCCAGGCGCGGACGGCGTCGTTGTCGGCGCCGAGCGCGGGCGGGCTGGTGTGCTCCCGGGTCCACTCGGTGTCACCGTCGAACATCCGGACCGGTGGTCCGGGCAGCTCGATCCGGCCGAGCACCGGGTGGTCGACGTCGACGACGAGCCCTTGGGAGCGGACCTGGTCCCAGGCGTACACCTGCTCCAGGTTCTTCACCTCGCCGCACGGGATGCCGAGCGCGTTGAGCTTCTCGAGGAGCTCGTCGTTGCGGTACTGCGCGAACGCGTGGTTGATCGCCGGGATCAGCAGGTTGTTGTTGCGCACGCGGTCGCCGTTCGTCGCGTACGTCGGATCCTCCGGGTCGAACCCGAACGCCGGCGCGAACTTCTGCCACTGCGACTCGGCGCCGACGGCGATCTGCAGCATGCCGTCCTTGGACGAGAACAGGCCGTACGGCGAGACGCTGGGGTGGAACGCCCCCTCGGCCTTCGGGAGGTCCTTGCCGACCGTCCAGCGCGTGCCCTGGAACGCGTGCACGCCGATGATCGAGGCCAGCAGCGACGTCCGCACCACCTTGCCGCGCCCGGTGCGCTCGCGCTCGTAGAGGGCGCTGACCACGCCGTACGCCCCGTACATGCCGGACAGCAGGTCGGCGATCGGGACGCCGACCTTGGACGGCGTCTCGGGATCGGGGCCGGTCATCGACATGAGGCCGCCCTCACCCTGCGCGATCTGGTCGTACCCGGCGCGCCCGGCCTGCGGGCCGTCGTGCCCGAAGCCGGTGATCGACATGACGACCATGCGCGGGTTGATCCGGTGGATCTGCTCCATCGAGAACCCGAGCCGGTCGAGCACCCCGGTGCGGAAGTTCTCCAGGAGCACGTCGCTCTTGCCGATCAGCTTGGTCAGGACCTCCTTGCCGTCGTCGGACTTCAGGTCGAGCGTGATCGACTCCTTGTTCCGGTTGCACGACAGGTAGTAGGTCGCGATGTCGTGGTTCGGCCCGACGAACGGGGGACCCCAGCCACGCGTGTCGTCGCCCTTGCCCGGCGACTCGACCTTGATGACGCGGGCGCCCATGTCGCCGAGCATCATTCCGGCGTGCGGCCCGGCGAGAGCCCGCGTGAGGTCGATGACGGTGATCCCGTCGAGCGGTCCGGCGCTGGTCATCTGTGCGGCTCCCGTCGTGCGGCGATGATTGCGTACAACCTACGCGGGCGCCGGTATCCGCTCCGTCGCGGCGGTAGGGTGGCGGCAGCACCGCGCGCCGTACGCCGCCGACGAGGACGGATCCTTGCTGACCGACGCCGAGTACCAGACGTATGTGACCGGCTATCCCGAGGGCATCGTGTACGCGATGCAGAACCCGGACACCGGTGACACCTGCGACTTCGCCGCCTTCGTCGACGGCCACCTCGTGCACACCGTCGGCTCGCTGCACGGCGCCGTCCGCCCGGACGGGTCGCTGCCGGAGCAGACCGCTCGCAGCTACCTCGGCCTGGCGAGCGTGCAGCTGAAGGCGGCCGCCGGAGTCCCCATCCGGTGGGTCTGCCAGCACCCCGAGGACGCCGACGCGCTGCGCGCCCTGCTGGCCGATGTCGGGCCGGAGCTGCGTGGCGTCGTGCCGTTCGGCGCCATGGTGGTCGTCGCCGTGCCGCCGGCGCCCGAGCCGCCGGCGGTTCGGTAGCGTTCTGCGAATGACGAGGTCAGCATCGAGCCCCGCCGCCGCCATCCTCATGCCGCTCGGGCAACCGCTCGGCGAGCACCGGGACGCCGACGACGAGCGGTACCTGCAGGTCCGGCTCGGCGGCGACATCCATCGGCTCGACGCGTCCGCCGGTGCGCTGTGGTCGGCCCTGCACCACACCCGCCCGGGCACCTCGCGCGGCATCGACCGCGGGCTGCTGCCGGCGCTCGACCTCGCCGATCGCGGCGTGGCCGACCCGCAGCGCGATCTGGAGCTGCTGCTGGACCTCGGGCTCGTCGTCGAGCTCGCCACCGCGGCCCCCGACCAGCGGCTGGCGTTCGCCGAGAGCTACCGGCTGCTGCCGCTGCAGACCGTGCTCGGGAACAGCGAGACCGACCTCGAGCGGTTCGCGCTGGTCGCGGGTGCGCAGCAGACGGTGACGGTCGACGCCGCGATGCGCGAGGTGCTGGTCTACGCGCCGAGGGCGGCGGACCTGTACGCGACCTGCTTCGTGCGCTCGGGGGCGATCGGCGCCGCGGAAGGGTTCGAGTCGCTCGGCGAGCCCGAGGCGATGGTCGAGCACACCCTCGCGGCGGTCCATCCGTTGCTGGCGGCGCACGCCGCGTACTTCGACGTGGCGATCGACGCGCAGGCGGACGCCGAGGCGGCGGGTCGTCGGTGCGATCCGGCGTCCGTCGACGTCGGCGAGGAGCATCGCGGCGGCACCGGCATCTTCCCCGTCGGTTACCAGGCCGGCGCGACCTATGTGTGGCTCGGCCTGGAGAGCGTACGGGTCCGCGTCGGCCCCGCCGAGCTCGAGCTCGCGAACGAGCAGGCCTGGCTGCTGTGGACGGCGGCGCACGGCGTCGCCACCGCTGACGGGATCGACGACAGCGAGCAGGCGATCTGTGACAGTGCGAAGGCGGCCGGCGCCCGGTCGCCCATCTTCGACCTGGACGACCAGCAGCAGCGGGGGCTCGTCGCGCGCCCCGAGGGCTACGCCGGGCTCGTCGAGCTCGCGGCGACGCACCGCCTCGAGCCGCTGCTCGCCGGGCTCGGCGAGGCACCCGACGGGCAGCTGCTCGGCGGGGACCCCGGACGACCGGTCACCGTGCTGAACGCCGAGCAGTACGCGGTCTGGCGTGACGCGCACCTGAGCGCGAGCCTGCTGGATGCCGCCTATGCCGCCGGACGGGCCGGCTCGGCCCGGGACCTGCGCGAGTACCTGCGACTGGTGCAGCTGCTGCTCCTGCGGCGCGCGGCGTACCTGGACCTGGTGCGCGAATGATCGACCTGCCCGACCGGGTCGTCGTCCCCCTCGGCCGGGCGACCAGCGTGGTGTGGGATCCCGCCGCCGCCGAACGGGTGGTCTCAATCGCCGTCCCCGGCGGTGCGATCGGCCTCACCGAGGACGAGCACGCGATCTGGGCGCATGCCGCGCGCGGGGTGTCCAAGGGCGACCTGCTCGAGCGGGCGCCCGTCGACGGTCCCCGGACGGCGTACGACGCCGTGCACGGGTACGGGCTGCTGGTCGAGATCGCGACCGGCGGGGCGACGGCGCTCCGCGAGGCCGCGTCGCTGCGGCTGCTCGCGCACGCCCGCTCCGGCGTCCACCCCCGGCAGGGGCTCGTCGTCGGTGAGCCGGCGGCGGAATTCGTCCGGCTCTCGCCGGTGGTGCAGGAGATCTACGGCTGGTGCGCGGGCACGCACTCCCTCGCGATGGCGGTCGTGCTCGTGGCGACCGCGGCGAGCGAGGCGGGCGTCAACGACCCCGCCGTCATCCGCCCCGAGCGGCTCGTGCGACGGGCGTTCGCGGAGCTCTTCCCGCTCGTCGGGGCCGGGTTGGCGTCCTTCGGGCCGGCGGAAGGCCTGGTGGCGTGACCGAGATCCTCATCGGGCTGGGGCAGCTGCTCGCCGTCGACGCGGACAACCTCGCCGGCGACCTGCCGACGACGTCGGTCAGGGTCGCCGGCGTCGAGGCGACGCTGCGCTCCGGCGACGACTTCCGCGTCTGGAACGCTCTGTCCCGCGCGCCGCAGCCGCTGGATTCCTTGCCCAGTGCGGTTGTCACCCCCGACGCGCCCGGGCCCGCGGAGCTGCGGGGGGCTGTCGAGCGGCTGCGGGACGCGGGGCTGGTGGTCGGCGTCGCCGAGGGTGTGGCGCACCTGGAGCTGGCGATGCGGATCCGGCTGCTCCCGTTGTGGCGGGCCAACACCGCAGAGCTGGCGACGCCGGAGCGATACCCGATCGGCACCGCGACGACGACCGTCCTGTCGCTGACCGGTCCGCAGCACGCGGTGTGGTCGATCCTCGACGAGCGCAATCGGATCGCGGACGTCGCGGTCGGGACCGCCGTCCTCGCCGGGGACGACGACGTGGAGCGGCACCTGCCCGCCGCGTGGGCCGGCTGCATCGAGCTGGTGCGCCTCGGCGCGGCCTACTTCGACGTCGTGATCGCCTGACCGCGGCAGCCACCCAGAGATCCGCGGCGTACTTCGGTACCGAATCATCCCTTGGGTTCTAGGGGTCGTTGCAACGCCTTTGATCAGGAGGACGTTGCAGGTGGGTACGTATCAGCGATTTGGTCGC